>CAZGCF010000012.1:0-11811 GCA_964524095.1 uncultured Campylobacterales bacterium
TCCGGATGCTGGATTCGAACCAGCGACCAAGTGGTTAACAGCCACCTACTCTACCGCTGAGCTAATCCGGAATCTTTGAGGTTTGTGATTCATAAATCACGCCGAAATTATATTCTAAAACTTCTGTTTTGTCAAGGGTTTTTGAAAATTTTTTCTATTTTTTTTCTAAAATAGAGATATCGTATATTAACACTACTTTACATAGCCATTCTTATAAAAGAGTTAAGCAAAGAGGGTTTGAAATAGTACATAAGTTTTAATTTTTGAGAATTAAGAGAAAGTGAGCATTACATCTCCCGTTTCGCTCTAAAACGAAACAGGAGTATTGTAGGTTTTATAGAGATATACCAAAATCTTTTAAAATAGCAAGAGCTGCTTTTTTACCATCTGCTGCAGCTGTAACAGCTAGGTCAGCACCTCTTACAGCATCACCACCGGCAAAAATTCGTGGGTTAGAAGTTCGTTTATTTTCATCAACTAAAACTTCACCCCATTTACCTGTCTTGATCTGTGCATCTTCATACCAAGGGAAAACAACATTATCAAAACCAAGTGCCAATATAATTACATCACATTTGATTTCAAACTCACTACCCTCAATAACACTCAATCTTCTTCTGCCACTTTCGTCAGGTTCACCCAACTCTGTTCTTTGACAAATTAGCCCTTTAACATGGTGTCCCTCATCTACAACTACCTCTTTAGGAGCGGTACAAAATTCAAATTTAACACCCTCCTCTTTAGCATTTATAACCTCTTTTCTGCTTCCAGGCATATTCTCTTCATCTCGTCGATAGATACATTTGACAGATTTTGCTTTTGTACGGATAGCAGTTCGTACAGCATCCATTGCTGAATCACCACCTCCAATAACAACAACATCTTTTCCTTCAAGAATAAACTCATAGAAATCTTCAAATACTCTTTTTTGAGCATGTTTGAGAATATCCATAACATGATATACACCATGTGCATCCTCATTCTTCATACGAGCACTTCGTCCACTTGGAGCACCAAGCGCAACGAAAATAGCATCATACTCATTAAGCATCTCTTTCATTTGAGCAGAGCTTTTAATCTCTGTGTTCAGGTATAGATTTAATCCAGCCTCCTGCATCCACTCAAATCGACGCAAAATTACATCTTTACATATTTTAAAGTTAGGAATACCGTATGTTAAAAGTCCACCTGGTCGGTCAGACTTCTCAAACATATCTACCTGAACACCACCTCTTAAAAGAAATGTAGCACAACTAAATCCAGCAGGACCACTACCTATTACAGCAACCTTGTGTCCAGTTTTTGGTTTATCTTCACCATAATATGGTCTAAGTCCTCTTTTAAATGCCTCTTCATTCAAATAGACTTCAATAGCACCAATAGTTACACTTCCATGCTCTGTTCTTGAAATTGTACAACTACCTTGACATAGAATATCTTGAGGGCATACAAGTCCCAAAATTTCAGGGAAAGGTGAAACCTCATTGCTTGCTTTGAAAGCACCCTCAATATCACCCTCTTTAACCTTTTCAACCCAAATAGGAATTTTATTTTCGAGTGGGCATCCTGTACGACAGAAGCTAAACTCACTCTTTAAATCACGCACTATATCTATTGGACATTTTATACAGCGCGCAGATTGCAAACTTGCTTCTGATTCGCTAAACATCTCATATGTTGGGTGAAAGTCCACAATCCTCTCATTAGGATCTCTCTTTTTAGGTGTCTCTCTCTTTACTTTAAGATAATGCTTCTTCATCCATCTTCCTTTAACACGATATAGTCTATATGCATCTCCTGTCCGGTGAGTACCTTTGTATCACCGCTTTCACAAACGGGACAGTAAAAGTTGAAATTATCAACCTTTGAAACCTCTTTGCACTTTTGACATTCAATCGTTATATCGATTAGCTCCATCTCCATAACAGCATTTTGACAAACGGTATCTTCTTTAAACACTTCAAAACTCTCTTTCAAAAAGTGTGGCTCAATACCGCTCATTTTGCCAATTTTGACAGCAACTTTTTCAACTGCCTTTCCTTTTGAGTGTTTCTCACACAGATCGAGCATCGATTGAACGATTGAATACTCATGCATTTGCGTGCCGCCCCTCCAACTCTCTTCCATACTCAATAGCTTTATAAAGATCGTAGTCTATTAGTGAAATTGCATCGGTTGGACAAACATTTACACAAGCTTGCTTACCATCCTCTCCCCCGCATAAATCACAAGTCAATGCAACCATTTTGCTTACAGGAGCATCATCTTTCTCATTTGGAGCCATTACAACTGCTCCATATGGACAAACCATTTCACAGCTTTGGCATCCAATACAATCATCTTCATAATACTTCACATAGTTATCTTCATACTTAATAATGTCAATTGGACAAGCATTTACACAAGGTGCATCCATACACTGCATACACTGCATTGGTGCAGTTAAATCACCACTCTTTATAACTTTATTACGAGAAACAAGTTTTACACCGCTTTGTCCCAATTCATACGCTTTTTCAAGCGTAACACCCATATGGCTTGCAGCACAAGCCAATTCACAGTTAAGACAGCCGATGCATTTTTGTGCGTCTGCATAGATAAATTTATGACTCATCTTTTAAACTCCTAACTTACCGCTCTGTACATGAGATACAAGGATCTATACTATTAAAAATTAGTGTAACATCGCTTACTTTATTACCAAGAATCATCACCTTAAGGGCTTCCCAATTTGTATATGTAGGTACTTTCCATCGCATTCTTACAGGCTTTTGTGTTCCATCAGTCTTTAAGTAGTAGATAAGTTCACCGCGTGGTGCCTCAACTCTAACTGTTGCTTCACCTGCCGGTATGTGAGGTCGTTTTTCAAGAACGACAGGACCCTCAGGTAAATTACTCACAACCTCTTTTATCATACGCACTGCTTCAGCAGTATCTCCCAATCGACACATAGCCCTTGCATGCACATCGCCAGCATCTTTAAGTGTAACTTTTGGCTTCAACTCTCCATATAGTGCATATGGTGCTTTAACACGTACATCATTATTAATACCACTACCTCTTGCTACCGGTCCTGTTACACCCAATCTTTGAGCATCAACTTTTGGAAGAACTCCAATTCCTACAGTTCTATTGGTGATCTTCTCATCTTTTTCATACTGCTCAGTCAATGACTTCAGCTTTGGTTCAAATTTTTCTAATGTTTTAAGAATAAGTTCTATCTTATCATCATCTAGATCATACTTAACACCTGTAAGAGTATTTGCACTCATATCCATTCGGTTACCCCAAATAATCTCTTTGAGGTCTTGCATCAACTCTCGCGCCTCCATTGTCTCTTTCATCAAATCGTGATGATGGACAAGGTGAGACATCATTGCTAAGTTAAAAAGACTAGATGCAGATCTTTTTACCTCATCAGCAACTACCCTCAATGCCTCTGCACGACGTGGAACTTCTACTCCTGCAATCTTCTCTACTGCCAATGCATAAGCGAAAGGATGGTTATTAGAACAAAGCGAACATACCCTCTCTGTTAAAATCAAGTTTTGCATAAAGTTTTTCTGCGTAACCAGCGCCTCCATTCCTCGATGAATAAAACCATTAATTAAATCGACACTAGTTACCACCTTATTGTCATTGGCTTGAAGCTTAAAATAGACCGACTCTTCTAACTCTGGATGGAATGGACCAATTGTTACCTTTTCGCTCATGCTCTACTCTCCTTCTCAACTCTCTCCCATAATATATCGCTCTCACTTACACCAAGCATTATCTTAGAAAGCGGAATATATCGATTCAATACACCCTTCATAATAGTTTCATCAAGGAACAATCTCTCATTATGAGGATGACCAATCGGCTCAATACCATACATTTCACGAAACTCACGCTCAGCCCAATCAGCACTTGGAAGTAGTGGAGTTATGGAATCTATAATATTATCTGTAGTATGTGCTTCCATGTTGACAATTACTCCATCAACATCAAGATGGTAAATAATAACATGACCATCTTCTGTCTTGTATGCCGTAGCTGTAATACAACGTCCACCTAAATTAGCAACAACACGAGCAGTATTTACAACATCTCTTTTATCATCAAGCTTAAGCCACAACTGCTTGTTTCCATAACTATCACTATCTTCTATAATTTCATAAGCATATTGTAAACTTGCCTGAAGTGGTTGTATAATCTCTTCTATTTTCATTTATAAAACCTTTCGAAAGCTGTTTTTTTTCTACATTCTGGACAATTTACTGCCAAAATTTCTGGCACTTCTTTATCTGGATATGCTTTTTCTATTAAAGCATTTGTTGCCGGTATAAAGTTCTTTCCACAACTTTCACACTCATAAAACGGCACAAGTGCTACATTTGTATCTTGATACTTCTCATTTTGCAACTGCACTGTATTAAAGTCATTTGTTGGAAATATTGCTCCTGTAGGACAAAAGTATGAGCAGTTACCACAAAAACAGCAAGTATTGTGCCAAATAGTATGCTTATACCCTTCTAATGTTTTAGTAATTTTAATAGCCCCTGAAGGACATACAGTTTCACAAGTACGGCATGCTGTACACTTCTGTTCATCTAACGCCATACGTCCTCTGTAACTTTCCGGTGCTTCAAAATCGTTAAATATTGTCTCTAATTTTGTAGGAGCTTTTTCCCCTTTTGCTTTTGCCTGCAATATCTCAATCCCTTGAGCAAGCGCTTCGGCAATAGCTTGAGGACGAGGAGGACAACCTGCTACATTCACATCAACATCTATATACTTATCTAACGGTCCATAAATTGCATATGAGTCTCTAAATATACCTGTTGTAACCGAACAAGTACCAACCCCTACAACAACATAAGGAGGTTTCACTTTTGAAACAGCCTCTTCAAAATAGGCTTTACTCCGCGCAGTCATTGGTCCGGTTACAAGTAAAACATTCGCATCTTCTATACTTTCTACCAGCTCTATTTCTAATTGCTCTATATGAAACTTTGGTACGAATGCCGTCGCAACAAATTCAACGTCACATCCATTACAGCTTCCTGTATTTATTCTAAACAGTTTGGGTTTGATTACCTGTTCCATCCCTACATCCTTTATTCATCACAATATTGAATATTGAGTTCCGCCATCAACTCATTGAAAAATATTGACCCATAACGATGCATATCGTCATGATAAAATTCAACACAGATTAATCCACACTCTTCATTATGCTCTTCGGTATATACCTCTACCTCTTCTGGTGGATAGTTATGAGCCTTTATCAGTTTTTCAACAACTGAATAAATCTCATTCTTCATGCTTTTACAGCAATACTCCAACTCCATTACATTGTTACCACAATCCATATTACAGTAAGCTCTAATACATGTCCGCTTCTCCTCTACTACCATAATTTTACCTTTACTAAAATAGTTAATAAAGCCATTAAGCTTTTAAACAATAAATTATAACGGCGTTAACTGAACGGTATCTTTAAAAAAAATGAGGGACTATTCATGGTATAATGAATACTCATTCGGTAAATAAAAGAAAAATCAACATTAAAATTGTTAAAATAAAATTGACGAATAAAAAATATCTATTTTCATCGGAGTAAATCTTTTGAATAAAAGGCAAAAACGCGCAAAAATAATTGCTACATCACTACAACTATTCTCTAAGCAGGGATTTTACAAAACTACTATGCGTGATATAGCCAACAGTTTGGATATAAGCGAAGGCTCTTTATATAACCATTTTCCATCTAAAATGAGTCTTGCTATAGATGCCATCTCCCATGTAACAGGAAAATTAGCTGTTGATCTAAGATATATCAATAGCAAACCAATCTCTGCAACAAAAAAGATATCTGAGTTTGTAAAAAGCTACTTCTCATTTATTCAAAAAAACCCTGAAATGGTTGAGTACTTTTTTCAAGTCTATCTATCTAACAGAGAGATCTTCTGCGAAGAGGAAGATTGCGGTTTTTCTCTTGCAAAAGAGTTTATTGAAGAGTTAGAAATATTAATAGACTATGGAGTTAAAAATAGAGAATTTAAACAAAAAAACTTCTACATTGCATTCTCTTCCATAATGGGAATACTTGGTAGCATAACTTTTCTTCATAGTGAGTCTGTATTGGAAAAGGAGTTGGAAAACTACTGTGAAGAGATTGCAAAAGCTATCTGCCGTACACTAAACTAATAATACTTTCAATACATTAAATTATTTTACTTCTGCAAATGGAACACAATTTGCTTAAATATTTTCTAGTTCTACGATGATTTAGAAATAGTTGCAGGAGTAAAAACTATGCAAATAGATTCATACGGAACAATGTATCAATACCAAATAAAAAAGGTGGATGGTTTTGATACAGGAAAACAAACCGGGCTAAGTAATATTATGAAAAACTTATCTCAAGAACAACGTATTGGATTACAAGATCAAATGACTCTTTTAAACCAAAGTGATAGAAAAGGTGTAATTGAAGAGATGAGTCAAATAGACAAAACAACAATGAGCCAAGAAGAGTACTATAAAATGCTTATTGACATAGTCAATAGACAAGTCCCACCAACAGCTACTATTCAATCACTCTTCTCTATCTACGCATAAAGCACTCCTCTTAAAATTTGGAGTGCTTTTATAGACTATTTTAAAATTACTCTAGCATTTATAGGTTGAACAGGACGATTATTGTTGTAAGGAACCAACTCTTTAAACCGTTTAATCTGCTCTTTAGATACTGTCAAAGGTTTTTTCATAACAATCCATCTAACCCCCTCCGTACAAGGAGGTGTAGTCAACGATCCGTTATAACGATAATATTCTCTATTTTTAGGGAAAAACTGCATAATCTCTTTTGGATTTAACACCAAAGAGCTCTCTATATTCTCTACAGATGGTGCTTTTTTAAAGATTCTCTCTAACAAAGGATTACTCTTACCATACTCAAAAAATAGTGCAACTACTGCTATCTGTCCATCATCTGAAACATGTACAAAATGTGCCTCAAGAGGGAATGATCGCCCATTTAACATAGTTTCACTTGGTGAATGGAAGTGAAACTGCTTTAATTTAAACTTATTTCCATCTAGAACAATAAAGTTACCAGGGTCAACGGTAACCTTTACACCATGAGCTTTTGAGACATGAGTTGTCTTAGCATAATAACTAAAGATCAACTGCTCAAGATCAACATCATATGCATCTTGGGTACGAATATCTATAGGGGATTGATTTTTTCCTGTTTTACACATTGCAAATTTTGAAGAGAGTTCACCCCAATATTCAGGTGCACTCTTTCCAGAATATCCCCAATGCACAGAAGAATCTACACCTGCTTGCGCAATTGTGGCCAATATTACCAAACTATTTACAAATAACAATATCCTTTTTACCATACTATTCTCCTACCTAAATATTGATGTTTAAATATTGTATAACTCATCTGCTTAATTACCATTAACATCTATTTACTATCTATTCCGCTATAGTTTTCAAAATATTCATCATGCTCTTTAGGATCTAAAAAGAAAAAGTTCTCTCCAATATAGTAAAGAGTAAGCATAATCCCCAATGCTCCCAGTGCTATTGCCCACTCTGTAAAAGTTGGTGAATACTCTACCCAAGATGGTGGTAGTTGATACTCTCGAATCTTAAGTGTCTGCATAGGGTAAAGAAGAGTATCGTGTACCAAATCGTAACGCATAAAAAAGATTCCTACCATTCCGCCAACTGAAGCATAAATGATTTTCTTAATAGCTTTTGCTTTACTGAAGAGAATAATAAAAAATGGTATCAACATTCCAAGAAGCAGTTCTCCAATTAAGAAACTTGGAGATGTTAAAATGTGTATAGCTGTATCTGCTCTTTCAGGCACCCTACCATAAATTGCT
Organism: uncultured Campylobacterales bacterium; assembly: GCA_964524095.1. Taxonomy (GTDB): domain Bacteria; phylum Campylobacterota; class Campylobacteria; order Campylobacterales; family Hydrogenimonadaceae; genus Hydrogenimonas. Next base: position 7,890 of record CAZGCF010000012.1, read on the forward strand.
GTTAAAAATCTCCAAAACTCAAAAAAGATCAATATAGCTATAAGTAGTCCAAGAAGGCGTGCCAAATGTACCAAAAACTTCTCCATCTGCTCATCAAATTTCATTTTATACTTATATCCATACATTAAAAAAAGCAAATAACAGCCTGTAATCATTGCAGATAAGATGAAATATACCGGATAAAATACACCATTTGCCAATGGTCGCCCAACAAGAAAACCAAAAACTGCACCAAGGTTCGAGTGTGCCGCAATTCCGATTAGAAGTCCGCCAAGTCCAAACATTGTTGACCATTTGTGATCATCTCTTGAAAGGAATATAAACTCCATTACAATAAGCCCCAAATAGATGGAGTAGAGTACACCCATACCCCAAATTGCAGATGTCAATCCCGGAGATATAGTGTTATAGATCATCATACGTACAGGATGCCCTATTTCAAGGCCTATTACAGCAAATCCTGAAAGAATAGTAATAATTGCTCCAAAGATTGCTCTCTTTCCTATGAATTCAAAACTCTTAAATTTAAAAACGTGTCCTAATGCTGAAATAATACATAGTCCAGTTGAAGATACAACAAAAAAGATATACATAGCTATCAACAGACCCCACGGATGCTCTCTCGTAACTCCATAAGCATGATGTCCATGCATAAAGTAGCTTATAACACCAATGCCAAATAGAGATAGAAGCAGAATTGTCAAACCAGCCATGAAAATATTAAATGGTGTCTTTTCAAAACTAAACAGAGCTTTTAGCGTTATCTCTTTATGAGGTAATATTTTACTTATACTTAACATTTTAACTCCTTATACCAAATAAAACAGTTTTGGTTTTGTACCAATATGATCTTTTAAGACAAAATGCTCACGAGTTCTTAAAAGTTCACTAATCTCACTGTTTGGATCATCCAAATCACCAAAAACACGCACTTTAGTAGGACATGTAGCTTGACAAGCTGTTGTAACTTCCCCTCTTGACAACCGTGTATCTGAACAGAAGTTACACTTGTCAACTGTCATTGTTCTATCGTCAACATATCTTGCATCATAAGGGCATGCAACCATACAGTAGCTACATAAAATGCATTTGTCACTATCAACTCTTACTACTCCATTTTCATCATAATATGTCGCTTGTGTTGGGCAAACTTCCTGACAAGGAGCATTTTCACAATGTTGACACTGGCTTGGTACAAATGTGCTGGAAGCTATGCTTAAATTTGGCCATTCACCCTCTATCTCTTTTACACCTACCCATATGCGGTGTTTGTCAGCACCGAGAAGTACACCATTCTCTTCTTTGCAAGCAACTTCACAAGCTTTACAATTGATACAGTTTTTATAATCCAAGGCCATTCCGTATCGTGCCATCTTTTAAACCTTTCTTATCTCTACATTTGTTTCATGCATTGCCGCACCGCCATAAACAGGCTCTATGACATCCTCTATAACTGCATTATCATTTCCGCCGCTTCTATAAGCCCAAGTAAGTGCTTCAGACTCTTCACCAAAACCATGTATAAAAAAGACTTGATCAGGGGCAATCTTCTCTGTTGGATATGCCTTTATGCGTATAGTTCCTGCTCTACTGGTTACTTCAACCAAATCACCAAACTTAATGCCCTTCTGTTTTGCAACACGCTTATTGATCCATATGTAGTTTTCATGTATAAGGTCGTGTAACATTGCATTATTTGATGTACCACTTTGTGTAAACTGTGCATGACGCCCAGTCAATAGTCTAAACTTACCCTCAGGCACACTAAACTCATACTCATCACGCCAGGTAGGCATAGGATCAACACCTTTTCTTGCAAGAGTTTTTAGATTGCATTCAACCTTTCCTGAGTTGGTTTTTGGCTTACCTCCATTTACACTGTAGTAACGTGCATTTTCAGGATAGTATTGATACTCATTTAGTGAAATTTGTTTAAAGTATTTCTCTCTTTCAGGGTAGTAAACACCATACTTTTTCAATGCTTCAATTGCACCAGGATAGCCTGAAACTGCATGCTCATTTAACTCTTCCTGGCTATGTTTAAAAGGTATTGTCAAATCAAATTCAGCATATACCTCTACTTCACCTCTATCGGCTATATCATCTTGTACATCTTCATCATACCTTTTTGTAATCTCAAAGAGAGGTTTTGATATCTTTTCAGTTAATCCTCTTAAAATCTCTATAACCGGTTTTGTCTCAAACATTGGCTCAATTACCTTATTTCGCACTGCTATTGCAGGCTCTACGCCTCCAAATGTTTTAACCGGATCAGTACGCTCTAAGTAGGTACATTCAGGAAGCAGTACATCTGCAAACATTGCTGTATCGCTTGGCATGGTGTCAATGACAACTGTCAAATCCAAATCTTTCATAAACTTTTCTGTCTTTGCACGATTTGGCATATTCATAATAGGATTGTGCTTATAGACAAACATTCCTCTAACTGGGTATGGATTGCGTCCTTCCAATACACGATTTCTAAATGCAAGCCACGAACCTCCTCCTGATACTACTGCACAATCAGCATACCCATGGCTACTATCTCTTTTTCTATCAACATTTACACCTTGTGCCTGAGCATACATTGGAGCTATCTCTTCATGCCCTTTTAGAGGTAGTTTTTTCCCAAAAACCAATCCTCCACGATTATCTATTCCTCCACTCAATGCCTGAAATATAGCCATTGCTCGTCTGAGTTGAAAATCATTTTTTGAAAATGTACTGCGACGACCTGGGTAATATACTGCTTTTGGGGCATGTTTCATAAAATCACGAGCGATTGTATAAATTTCATCTTTTTTTATACCTGTAATAGTCTCTGCCCATTCAGGAGTATAAGAGTTGCTAAGAATATGCTTTTTATAATCTTCAAAATCTTTAAAATATCTGTTCACATACTCTTTGTCATAAAGCTCTTCTGTCAACACTACATAAGTCAGTGCTAATACAAAAGCTAAATCTGTACCAGGTTTTATAGCCAACCACTTATCTGCTTTTGCTGCTGTATTTGTAAAACGAGGATCAATACATATGAGTTTTGCTCCACGCCCTTTTGTACGCTTGAAAAAATCCATTGTATCGGGTGTGACTATTGCCTCTGCACGATTCGCTCCTGCCATTATGATGTACTCTGCATTATCCAAATCTGCTTGAGGATAAGCTCCAAGAGTAACACCATAACCAGATACAACTGTTCTTAAACAGAGTGAAGCATGATTTAGCCAATTGGCTGAACCAAAGCCTGTATAAAATGTTTTAAAAGTGTGTTCTGCCATCCCTTCACCGGCACAAAAGACAAAAGTGGAACGGTTATCTTTCTCCTCTTCTAATATCTGTTTCAACCCTTTAAACTTATCTGTACCATTTAAGATGGCATCGTATGCTTCATCCCATGTAACACGTTTAAACTTTCCTTCTCCCTTCTCTCCTACTCGTATCATAGGATACTTAAGACGATCTGGATCATAAAGAGCTTGAATTCCAGCATTACCTCTTGGACAGAGCATATTTTTTGATTTAGGAAAACTAGGATTTGGATCAAGCTTTGTAACTACACCATTCTCAACACGTGCAATAGCAGCACATTTGTTTACACACATTTCACATAAAGTAGGAACCAATTTAGCATCACCTGAACCTGTCTTTGTAGTAATAGACTCTGGCACCTTATGAGAACTCCCCACCACTGATGAAAAAAGATTTTCAGAACTGATCCCTACTCCTCCAACCACGCTTAAAGCAACACTACCTTGAAGAAATCTTCTTCTCGATATTTCAACTTGCATGAGTAATCTCTCCTCTCAAAACAGATTACAATCTAATAATTTATTATGACCGCTTATAAAAATAATAAGCCAATATTTATATTTTCTTACTTAAACTTTATAAATGTCTATTTTGAATAGAAATTTTTCTATAT
>CAZGCF010000013.1:0-11584 GCA_964524095.1 uncultured Campylobacterales bacterium
AATGAAGAGCATCTAACAGCAAGTTTGGATGAGAGAATAAAAAGTGCAAGAGCATTAGCAGACAAAGGTGTGCTTGTAGGTTTTCACTTTCATCCAATAGTTGTCTATAAAAACTATCTTAATGAGTACAAAGAGATTTATGACAGACTATTAAATGAGTTTAGTCCGGATGAAGTTGTACTAATCTCAATGGGAACTCTCACATTCATCAAACCTGTAATAAAAAAGCTTAGAGAAAGAGAGCTAAAAAGCAAAATTTTACAGATGCCTTTTTCAGAAATAAATGGTAAAAAATCGTATGATTTGAAAACAAAAGAGGAGATGTTTAAACACTGTTATGAAAGCTTTAAGCCGTGGCACGGAAAAGTATATTTCTATATGTGTATGGAAGACCACAGCTTATGGAAAAAGGTATTTGGGTATGAGTACGCTTCAAACAGTGAGATGGAAGATGATATGAAAAAAGCTTACTGGCAAAAGATACAAAAGATAAAAAAATGAATGCAATAGTTACAGGATACAGCAGTGGCATAGGAAAAGCCATAAGCGAAAAATTGCAAGAAAACGGCTACAATGTCATCAAACTAAAATCAAGACTTGAAAATGTAAACTCTCTTGAAAAAGAGATAAAAGAGATTTTAAAAAAGAGTGATATTCATACTCTTATAAACTGTGCCGGAATCGGCATCTTTGAGCCACACGAGACTATAAGCATATCAAAAATAAAAAAACTGATCGATATAAATCTGACTGCACCTATCATCTTAACCAAACTGCTTTTAAGAAGTCTAAAAAAGTGTAGAGGTCACATTATAAATATATCATCTATAGAAGCTACAAAACACTCAAAATATTCAGCTCTATACACTGCTACAAAGAGTGGCTTAAGAGACTTTTCCCTTTCACTCTTTGAAGAGGTAAGAAAAGATGGAGTAAAGGTAACTTCCATAAACCCTGATATTACAAAAACAGACTTTTTTGATAACTTGAAATTTAAACCTTCAGAAGATAAAGAGGCTTACCTTGAGCCTGAACTTATAGCCCAATTAGTCTTAGATATTTTAAAGATAGATGGAGTCGTCACAGACTTAACTGTAAGACCCCAAAAGTTTAAAATTGAAAAGAGATGAAACAGCTCTATTTTGACTCCATACATTAAAAAAATATCAAAAAAGCAGATGCCCTATATCAGGCACTCTGCTCATTTGTAAAGTCCATCGCTTTTGCACGATACATCAAAACAGGAATAAAGATAAGCGATACAATAACTGCTGCTACTGTTCCTGAAATTAGTGCAACACCAAGACCACCAAAGATTGGGTCACTTGCAAGAAGTGCAGAACCAAGAATAATAGCAATTGCCGTTAACATAATAGGCTTAGCTCTCGTTGCACTTGCTACTGCAATAGCATGCTGTTTATCAAACCCTTTTTCAACCATAAGAGATTTTGCAAAATCTACAAGCAGTAGTGAGTTACGAGAACTGATACCCATCAATGCAATAAAGCCGATCAGTGATGTAGCTGTCAAGAAGAATGTATGCTCAGTTACAAGATCAGCAACCCAGAGACCCACAATAACTCCAATAATAGATAAGAAACTTCCAGCAAGAACTATACCGCTGATTGTAAAGTTTTTATAATAAACAACCAATAATAAGAAGATCAAAATAAGAGCGGCAATGAAAGCGGCACCAAGATCTCTAAATGTATCAAGGGTTACTTTCATTTCACCATCCCATTTAAGATCAAATACCTCTCCTGTCTTCTTATCTTTCAAACGAAGATTAAAAAGATAGTCAGTTGTTGTAATCTCATATTGATTACTAAGCTCTTCCATAATTTTACTTCTTGCCTCAAGTAATGGATAGACTTGTGAAACAAGGTCAGTTTCAGCAGTTACATTGATCATTCTACGTAGATCTTTCTGCATTATTGTAGGTGAAGCATCTACTTCTTTAATTGTAACAACCTCACTCATAGGTACAAGCATACCCTTTTTATTCATCAACTTAAGTGAAGCCAATTTACTCTGAAGAGCATCTTTGCTACTGTCATGCAGACGTCTTGTTACATCACTCAAACGAACAAAAAGACCAATCTGATCTGGATAGTTTCTGCTATTTTTATGTGCAACAACCATACCCTCAAATGCTAAATAGAGTATTTTGTTAACCTGCTCTACACTCAACCCAGATCTGGCTATTTTATCGGCATCAGGGATCAACTCATACTTTTTATATGGATCATCAGCCATAATATCAACATCAACCAATCCATCAGTTGATTCAAAAATTTTGGCAATTTTTTGACTCAATGCATAAGTACTTTTATAATCTTTTCCATATATTTCAGCAACAACTGCCGCTAATGTTGGAGGTCCTGCTGGCTGTTCTACCATCTGAATAACTGTACCCTCTTTAATCGCTTCACAATTGGTTTTGATAACTGGGCGTAGTCTGTGAACCATCATAAAAGATGGCTCTTCTCTTTCATGTTTGTCTGTTAAGTTTACAACTATTTCAGCAACATTTTCACTATTTTTAAATGCTGATCCCTTTACAAGCCCTGCATAATCAAGTGGAGCTCCCTGACCAAGATAGACCTCAATATCTGTTACCTCTTTCTCTTTTTGCAAAAAAGATACAACACATTCGCTTATCTTCTTTGTCTCTTCAATAGAGCTATCTGTAGGTGCGTTTACATAGATCGAATATGTATTGGCACTCTTTCCTGGAAGCATCTTTGCAAGTACAATCTTTGTAGGCAACATCATTATCGATCCAGCCAAAGCAACCAGTGTAAGCAAAATAACCATCCACTGCTTTGACTTTGATCCTAAAATATTAAAAATAAACTGTTCAAACTTTTTCACTTAGCACCCCCTTGTGCCTGCGATTTTTCCTTTTGGAAGTGGTGTCTATGGTGATGGAAGTGTGGCTTTTTAAGTAGTCTGCGTCCAAGATAAGGTGTAAAAATATACGCAACTATTAATGATGCCACCAAAGCAACAGGCACATTCGCAGGAATTGGTTTCATAAACTGCCCCATCATACCACCAACAAATGCCATAGGAACCATAGTAAGAATGATAGCCAATGTAGCTATGTTTGTTGGAGCACCAATCTCATCTGTAGCTTCAACCATAATCTCATCCATATCTTTATCTACCGCATCATGGTTATGTAGATGTCTGTGAATATTCTCAATAACAATAATTGCGGCATCAACCAAAAGTCCTAATGAGAGCAAAAATGCAAATAGTGTAATACGGTTAATTGTCTGTCCGCTAAGGTATGCTATAAATAGAGTAATAGCAAGAATTGCAGGAACAGTAAATGTAACAATAATAGACTCTTTCCATCCAAGGAAGAATACAAGCATTACAGATATAATGACAATAGTAATAAGAATATGATCTACAAGCTCATTAACTGCATCATTAGCACGTTTACCATAATCTCTTGTGATTGTAAAACCGATCCCTTTACTCTCTAAAAGAGGTTTATACTCTTGCATACGCATCTTTACTTCATCAGCAATAACAACAGCATTTGAGCCTGCCAACTTACCTATTGTCAATGTAACAGCTGGTTTAAGAGGTGTAAAAGTATCACCATTTCTCTCAGAGATCTCTACACTTTTAAAGTTTTGAATATCACTTCCTGCACTTACTTTTGCAACATTTTTTAGATATATTGGAGAGCCTCTATATTGTGCAACAATCAGATTTTCAACATCCTCTACACTCTCTATGGCATTTTTAACTCCAAAGATTACAAGTTTACCCTCTTTAGTTCGTCCTTTAACATCAGGAACATCAACTGCCAATGCTTTAATAGCCTGAACAATCTGACCAAGTGATAGGTGATAACCTGAAAGCTTTCCAAGATCTACCTCAATATTGTACTGCTCTTTACGACCACCTTTTATCTCTGTTTTTGATACATTCTCAATACGGTTTAGATCTTGCTGAATCTCACGTACAATTTTAAATAGCTCTGGATCGCTTATTGATGCACCATCTTTTTTATAAAAAGTCAATGACAAAATCGGAATATCAATATCAACATCAAAAGGTTTTATAATAGGCTGCATAACACCTTTTGGAAGAAGATCCATATTTTGCATAACTTTATCATAGAGATTCAAATTTGCCTTCTCTCTATCTTCCCCAATAAAATACATCACATTGACAACACCAACATTGTTCATAGCTATGCCATAAACATGTTCAACACCTTTTATCTCACGAATCCTTCGCTCTAAAGGGTTTACAATGATATTCTCCACCTCTCTTGGTGTTGCACCTGGCATAGGTACAATTATGGTACCCCCTGCCACAGCAATTTGAGGATCCTCCTCACGTGGCATTATCTCTAGCGATATATATCCTATAATCAATAGAAATATACCTAAAATTGGTGTTAATGGATTATGCAAAAAACCAAGTGCAAGTTTTCCTGCAATATCCTTTGGTTGATAGCTTTTAACTTCTCTCATATGCTACCCTTTTATTTTATTGTGACTTGGGCATACATCCCCGGATAGACTCTGTACCCTTTATAGTCGAATGATACTTTCATTCTAAACTGGTGTGTCATAGGGTTAGAGCTTGGAATAATTGCATAGACTCTACCCTCTTTCTCATAACCTATAGAAGGTATAGATATTGTAACCTTCTGCCCAACTTTTACATCTTTGAGATCACTTTCAGAGATTTCAGTCATTATTTTTAGATCGCTTAAATCTGTCAATATAATAGCCGGCATACCTGGAATTGCCATCTCACCGGCATTAATTCTCTTCTCAATCACAACACCATCATTAGGTGCTCTAACATCTAAATATTTGTATTGGTTAAGAACCTCTTTCAGTTTAGCTTTTGCCTGTTCAACCTGTTTCTTTGCTATTTCGATCATCGCTTTTGTATTTTCAGCCGCTAACTGTAAATTTTCCAACTCATATTTTGAAACCATACCTTTTTTAAAGAGCCTCTCATGGCGTGCAAGGTTAGTCAAGATATTGTTATACTGGTTACGGTTCATCTGTAAAGCAAGCTCTGCTTGCGATATGGCCAACTCTACTTGAGATCTTGCACTATCGATCTCTTTTGAATCGATTGTATAGAGCAGTTGTCCCTTTTTGACTCGCTCACCCTCTACTACATACACCTTCTTTACAAACCCCATATAGCGACTTGTCATCATCTTCTGATTGTCAGATACTACACTACCTGTCAACGTCAAATCAGCTGCACTTAAAATAGCAGTCAATAGTGTTATTAAAAGAGCAATCTTTTTCATAGGCTTCCTTTATTTATGATATTTTCAAGTTCAAAGACTTTGTCATTTCTTGCATTACGCGTTTTTGCTAGTTTCAAAACAGCTTGAATCTCTTCACTATTTTTAATGAGTACATCATTAATAGAGATCAACCCCTCTTTGTATCGGTTATAATAGTTCTCATAGACACGACGAGCAAGTGTAACCTTCTCTTGTAACGACTTTATGTCATACTCTTTACTCTTGATTTCAGTAATTATTTTATCTATCTGTAGAGCAATACCCTTTTTAGCAAGCTCTACTTGATGCTTTACCTTCAAGTTTTGTACACGAGCCTTTTCATAATTTGACTTATCTATCATACCGTTAAAGATATTCCACTTCAATTGAACTCCAACAGTGTAAGCATCTTTGTCAGTAAAGTCATTCATAAATTTATCATCAGCACTTCCATACTCTGCAAATGCACCTACTTGCGGATAGAAGTTTGCTTTTTCTACACCTACTGCCAAATTGGTTATCTCTAAACCCTTTTTTGCCTTTTGAATATCTATATTTCTCTTTAACATCTCATCTTTACTCATAATCGGCATAGGAACATCTTTATCGGCAACTGCTACAGACTTAACTTCATCATCAACAAGAAACGATAAAAATTGGTAAGCTAAATCACGATTCAGTTTTGCTTGATTAAGCATCCTTAAGACGTCAGCCTTCTTAGACTTCACCTGCAAAAGATCGATATCTAATGCATAACCCTCTTTAACCATACTTTCAACTGTATTTTCAAGCTCTTCAACATTTTTCAATATTTTGTTTAAGTTTTTTATGTAGCTATTAACCAAAGCTATATCGTAAAATGTCTTTCTTGTCTGATAAATCTTCTCATTTATAACTTTTTGTTTGTCAAGTCGGCTCATTTCAGCCATCTTTTGTGCTATTTGACCATACTTGTTAAGCTTTCCTCCAACATAAAGAGGGACTTGGTATTGAATCTTCTCTTGGAAATGGTTGCGTGCTTCTGGATTGTTTAGATCATTTGGAGCTGTATTTAAAAGCTGTTCTTGCATAGTAGGATTAGACATAATATCAGTAAATTTTCCAAAATCACCATCAGCCATTTGAAGAGCTTGCCCTACTCCTCCTAAAAACTCTGAAAATCCAAAGTCTTTAAACGTAGCTTCTCGACTTTGAAGCTTAAAACCAAAGACATTACCCGCATCATTTGAACGCAACGCATTTATAACAAGATCAAGAGTACCGTAGTTGTACCCTTTGGCTACATCTACATCAAGCTCTTTCATACGAACTTCATCTTGAGCCACTTTAATCTCTAGGTTACTCTTTTTAACCAGAGTTAATGCCTGTTCAAGTGTTAAATGCTCTTGAACTGCAAAGAGAGGCAAAGCCAAAGCCATTGCCAACAAACACTTTTTCATACCTACTCCTTTAATTTAGGTAACGTTGTTTACAGCTTTAAATATAAAACTGCAACTTACAAAAAACTCTACTGAAAGAGTTCTGTTTTGACGATAAAATAGTCTATTTTAGAACAATAATGTAGGAGAATTATACAAAAGAAAATTTAAAATTATATTATTTATAAGTTGAAGTTATCAAGGCCAGAAGCCTTGATAATGAGAAAGAGGTTATAGAATAACGTATTTTACATATATTGATGCTGATAGTGCATCTAACTCTTTCAACACATTCTCGCTCACATCGTTGTCTACTAAAATTATAGCTAAAGCGAGTCCACTTTTATCTCTTCCAAGTCTAAAATCGGCAATATTGACATTATGTTTGGCTAAAATTTGCCCAACATCACCAATTACGCCAGGAACATCAGTATTTTTGAACAAGATCATTCTTCCTTTTGGCTCAACATCCAATGCAAAACCATTGATCTCTACAATTCTTTGAACATCATCATTGAAGATTGTTCCAGAGATTTCAATTACCCCTTTATCGGTTGTTAACCTTAATTTGATGATATTTTTGTATGCTCCAGATGCAGTAGAAGACTCTTTTTGTACATCAATTCCACGCTCTTTTGCAACAAAATCTGCATTTACATAATTAATGCTTTCACCAAGTGACTCTTTTAGAGCACCTACAGTTGCAAAAGTAGCAAGAGAATCTATATACTTACTAATCTCGCCATTTCCAGTAACTTTAAGAGACTCAATAGCTCCTCTATTTGCCTGAGCCGCAAGAAAGCCGATTTTTTGCATAAGTTCAAGATATGGCTTTACAAATTCTGGAATCTCATTTTCGCGTATTGGAAGATTTAGTGCATTTGGAAAACTAATTCCTCTAGCGGCATCAAGTGCCTGCTGTGCCGCTTGTGTAGCAATTTTATATTGAGACTCATATGTATTTGCACCAAGGTGAGGTGTAACTGTAACATTATCAAGCTCAAGTAGTGGATGATCAGTTGCCGGCTCTTTAACAAAAACATCGATTCCTGCAAATCTAATTTTTCCACTCTTTAAACCTTCATAAAGAGCCTCCTCATCATAAAGTCCACCTCTTGCACAATTGATAAGTACAACGCCATCTTTCATCTTTTCAATCTCTTTTTTACCAATCATACCGATTGTCTCTTGCGTTTTAGGAGTATGAATAGTAATAATGTCGCAAGCAAGAATATCATCAAAATTTGTAGTATATTCTATTCCCAAGTCTGTAGCTTTGCTTGGATTTATGTATGGGTCATATGCAATTACATCCATTTCAAAAGCTTTTGCACGCTTACCTACACGGCTACCAATATTACCAAAACCTATAATTCCAAGCTTCTTATCTTTTAACTCATATCCATACCACTTCTCTCTTTTCCAGATACGATCTTGTTTTAAGTGGTTATGAGCATATGGAAATGCTCGCATACAAGAGAGCATATGAGCCATTGTAAGCTCTACAGCAGCAATTGTGTTTGCAGTTGGAACATTCATTACAATGATTCCACGCTTACTACAACCATCAATATCAACATTATCTACACCGACACCTGCTCTTACAAGAGCTTTAAGGTTTGTAGCAGCATTTAAAAAGGCTTCATTCACCTCTGTTGAACTGCGTGTAATAGCTACATCAGCTTTATGAATCTCTTTAAGAAGCTCATCTTTAGGAAGATCAGCAGCATTTATAAAATTGATATCTGGCTGAGAGGCCAACATCTCCAATCCACTTTTATGTATATGGTCACACACCATAATTGTATATTTATGCATATTAATCCTTTTTGTCGTAGTTTTCTATCTTCATATCTATGTCATATGATTTGACATAATTTGACAACTTATTAAGTTTAGCTAAACTCACATTATGTACTATCATTACAGTCTGCTCCTTCTCTACATAAAGAGCATATGGAAGATTTCTGCTATTAAAAATCTGTTTTATACAAAAGAGTTTGTAATCATTCATCTTTTTTAAAACAATCCGATAGGTTTTGCTAACTTTTGATTTTTTTATAAGAGGAAGTTCTATTTGAATCTCTTTGACAGGATAACTGAAACTTGGTCGTTTTTTTTGTGCGAGATCTTCTATCCATTTTGTCGAATCTTTAGATTTTTTAACTACTTTAGTTTTGTGACTATAATTTATCGTATGAGTGTCACTCTTTTCAATATCTTGATCTGCATATCTGTATAATAGTAGAAATAGTATTAAGAGCGCCACTGTTATAATTGTACCGGCGACAATTAACAGCAGACGCCCCATCTAATTTTTACCTTATTAAAGTTGATCTTTAATAATATCTCCGATGGTCAATCGATCATCACTACTATTAAACTGATTTAAAGCTTCACGCTCTTTCTGTCTCTCTAACTTTCTTACAGAGAGTCTTATCTTATTTGATGAAGGATCTAACATTACAATTACACCCTCAATCTCATCACCTTTATTTAGCTCATCCATCTTTAAAGGTGATACATCCTCTTTTCTAATAAGTGCATCAACACCATCTTGAAGCTCAACAAAGAGACCAAAATCTTTAATATCTCTAACTTTCCCTTTTATGATATCTCCAACTTTATGATCTTTTGCAAATCGATCAATTGGACTCTCTTCAAGAGCTTTTTTACTCAAACTTATACGCTCTTGCTCAGGGTCAATTTTGATGATTTTAACCTCTACCTCATCACCCTTCTTCAAAATATCTTTAACTTTAACACCTTTTTCCCAAGATACATCTTGATTATGAAGAAGACCCTCTACTTTCCCTATTTTCACAAATGCACCAAAGTCAGTTATAGTTGTAATAGTACCCTTAACAACATCACCCTCTTTGTAGCTTTGTAAAAAGTCTTCAAAAGGTTTAGGTTGTAGATTTTTATAAGATACACGTAATCGCCGCTCTTCAGGATTGATCTCTATAACTTCAACATCAATCTCATCACCTATATTTAAGTAATCTTTTGGATTTTTTATATCTTTATCCCAAGATACTTCAGAGACATGTAAGAAACCTTCAATATCGTTTCCAAGATCAACAAATGCACCGTATGGTTCAATGTTGCTGACAATCACTTTGATTGCATCACCCTCTTCAAGCTGTTCTACAATCTCTTCCCAAGGATCAGGCATGGTTTGTTTAACAGATAGTGATAGATGTCTTTTCTTTGGATCATACCCAATCGCTTTAACTTCAACTTTATCACCCTCTTCATAAAGAGTTGCTGGATTAACAGGACCTTTATAACTTATCTCACTATAGTGAACAAGCCCCTCAATTCCTCCAACATCAACAAACATTCCATAGCTTGTAATCTTTTTAACAGTTCCTTCAACAATTCTATCATCTTCCATCAATTTATCGACAATCTCTTTGCGCTCTTTACGGATTTTATCAAGATATTTTCTTCTTGATATAACAATAGAGTCTCGCTCTTTGTCAAATTTTAAGACTATTGCTTTCACCTCTTTACCTACAGGATTTTTACCTGCTGGGAAAGCTGCTTGACTCATTGGCATAAAGAACTCTACATTATCTTTGCCAATTACAAAATAGCCACCGCGATTTTTGCGTACTATTTTTCCTTCAACAACCAAATTTTGTGCATCATTCTCATGCTCTTCTATAAACTTACGAATATTTGCTTTTCGAACAGCTTTAATGTATGATGCTTGAGGACGCTCATTTCTATACCCTGTAATTACAACAGGAATCTTGTCACCAACATTAAATTTTATATTGCCATCTTCATCTTTTAACTCATCAAGATTAACTACAGCTTCCTGCTTACGACCAACATCAACGAGTACCTGATTATCGCTCTCACGAACCTCTACAATGACACCATCTGAAATAGTTCCGCCCTGCTCCTTTTTCTCATATGCATCTAACATTGATGCAAAATCTTCCTCCATGTTATCTAACTCTTCCATTGAGGCCTTATCCATACCTGATTCCTTTTCCGATTTTAAAGTGCGTTATTATACTTTAAATTCTCTTATTTTTCCAATAATCTCTTCAATTATCCACTCTGGAGTTGATGCACCTGCTGTAACACCACATAACTTTTTACCATCAAACCACTCTTTTTGGAGCTCATCTTTCGATTCAATATGGTATGAGTCTGAACAAAAACTTTTGCATATAGAGTGCAATTGTTTTGTGTTTGATGACTGTTTGCCTCCAACCACAATCATAACATCTGCTCTTTTTGCCAACTCTTTGGCAGCATCCTGATTTTCAAAAGTAGCATTGCAAATAGTATTAAAGACACGAACCTCTTTATGTCTTGGTACAAGCCAATTTACAATTTTGTTGTACTCTTCCACTTTTCTTGTAGTTTGTGCTATTATTGCTACACGTTCACGTAATTTTATATTTTCAAGATCTTCAATACTTAATACAGCATAAACTCTTCCTGTAGCATAACTCATTACACCTTTTATCTCTGGATGGTTCTCATCTCCAAAAATAACAATATCATACCCCTCTTTACTCATCTCTTCTACAATTTGCTGAGGCTTTGTCACAAAAGGGCAAGTTGCATCTATAACTTTGGTATTTTTGGCTAAAAGTTTTTTTAAATCATTTTTAGGAATACCGTGAGTTCTAATTACAGTTGCACTTCCCGGCTTTACATCATCTAAAGATTCTACTAAAGAGACATTAAAGTCTCTTTTTAGACGTGCTATCTCCATATTATTGTGAATTAATGGACCAAGAGTAGCACTGCCTGGATTCTCTTCAGCAATTTTAATTGCCCTCTTGACACCAAAACAGAAACCATAACTTTCAGCCAACTCTATATCCATAAGTTAACCTCTGTCAACTCTTTA
>CAZGCF010000014.1:0-11496 GCA_964524095.1 uncultured Campylobacterales bacterium
CTACACAGTCCCACAATATCAAAGTGTTGGACCCCCAGTATGCGGGTAGCGCACCGCTCAGTTATATCAAGGTATTATACTCAAAAATACATAATCATAGATTAAATCTCTCCCCTCTCACTCCAATATTATCACAATCCACTAAAATTTCAATTCAACTTTGTATAAACTTATAAGATAACATTATATGAAATATCGCCACTCCCATTAAAGCACCTAAGCCATCACTGAGCATATCTTTTTGAGCATCCCAAATGTCACCTTGAGATCCTAAAAATGCCATACTATCACCTTCTGAAAATGTAGTAGTAACAATCCACTCAACAATTTCATAGATACTTGCAACACTTAAAATGGCAAATATAGCAAAGAGATAAGCAACCCAACGAACTACTATAAGCCTCTTTCGACACATAAATTCAACAATTGCAAAAGCATATAACCCAACACTAAAGTGTGCTACCCTGTCAAAGTGATTTCTCTCAAACCCAAAGAGATCAGTCACCCACTCAAAAGGAACTTGTGCAAAAGTGTAGTGACCTCCAAGAGTGTGTAGAAAAATAAGTATGCTCATAAGGAGATATGATATGTTGGAAAAACGAAATTTTTTGAAAGTTGTAACTAAAATGATAACAATGATAACCATAGGAAGGTTTTCACTAAACCAGATCTCTCTGTTAACAGGATAAAAAGATAAGAGTATAAACCAAATTAAGTAGAGTGTAAAAAGTGTATTGGGAAAATATAGATTTTTAATGTTTTATTCTTAAAATGGTCCGACAAGAGTCGAACCAAAAAGCATTAGTGACAGCCACATCCGCCACCACTATGCCCACCAGCAGTAGAGCAAGCAGAGACACCTGGAGGGGTTGTCGGCTGAATCGCTTCATTACTAACACCACCCTCTTCATTGATCTTTTCAATAATTGCCCAAAGATCTTCAGCAGCTTTGATGTAGCGTTTTGCTGTTTCACTTTCAGGGTAGTGGTAAGTAATAGGTTTTCCTTCATCACCACCTTCTCGAACAGCAGGCTCAATAGGAATTTGAGCAAGAAGTGAACTACCATACTCTTTTGCAACTGCTTCAGCAGTGCCTTGTCCAAATATATCGCTCTCTGTATTACAACTTGGGCAGATAAAACCACTCATATTCTCTACAACACCAGCGATTGGAATATGAAGTTTTTGGAACATATCTAAACTTCTTCTTGAGTCATCCAAAGAGACCTTTTGAGGTGTTGTTACAGTAATTCCTGCCGTTACAGGAACACTTTGAGCTAAAGTCAACTGCGCATCACCCGTTCCCGGTGGCATATCGATAACAAGTACATCAAGATCACTCCAAAGAATGTCACGCAAGAACTGCTCAACAGCTTTCATAACCATTGCACCACGCCAAATGAGTGACTGTCCCTCTTCCATAAGAACACCCATACTCATTACCTCTACACCATAAGCCATAATAGGTTTAACTTTGTTACCTACAACCTCTGGACGCTGATCTTCGATCCCCATCATACGCGGTACATTTGGACCATAGATGTCAGCATCAAGAAGACCAACTTTTTTACCCTGCATTGCCAATGCAATAGCAAGATTAACAGAAGTTGTAGATTTACCAACTCCACCTTTACCTGAGCTAACCATAACAAAGTTTTTAACCTGTGGTGCAATATTTTTACCACGGCTTGATGTCTCTCTTGGCATTTTAGGCTGAATAATCATAGGAATTACTTCCGATGCTCCAGCCATCTCCAATCTGGTTTTAATCTCATCTTCAAGTGCCTTTTTAACTTCTGGAGCACTTGATGTAATCTCAACAGTCACTGCTACGCGACCACCATCTATTTCGATTCCTTTTACGAAACCGAAAGTTACTATATCTTTTGTAAATCCTGGATAGGTTACATTTGATAAAACCTCTTTTACTTGACTTTCAGTCATAAACATTCCTTTCTATTTCTTTTATAATTATTAAAATCTATATGGTCAATTGCAAAAGCAGCAATTATACACGCTATCGAACCAACCAAAAAAAATATCTCAATCACACTCATTGCTTATCTCCTCACTCTTTCTAATTATCCTAAAAGCTAAATAGTACATAGAAAATACTATCAATAAACCAAGGATAAAAACAGTAGCATCTGATCTAATAATAGCTTCTTTAAAGACTACTAACGCAAATATCAAATTTGCTAAAGCTATCAAGCCTTTACCAACCTCTTCAAGTGCTTTCATAACCTATATTTTACCAAATATTAAACTATTAGCTTGCAACATTGCTAAAGTCAACATTCCCTTCCATAATATCTTGGCTTATTTTATAACTACAGAACTTTGGTCCGCACATTGAACAAAACTCTGCCTCTTTGAAAATATCTTGTGGCAATGTCTCATCATGATATTCACGTGCACGATCTGGATCTAGTGCAAGTTCAAACTGCTTGTTCCAATCAAATTTGTAACGAGCATCACTCATTGCATCGTCAATATCGCGCGCACCTTTACGACCACGAGCAATATCTGCTGCGTGTGCCGCTATCTTATATGCAATTATTCCTTCACGAACATCAGCCGCATTAGGCAGACCCAAATGCTCTTTTGGTGTTACATAACATAGCATACTTGCACCATGCCATCCACCAACAGCCGCACCGATTGCACTTGAGATATGATCATATCCAGCAGCAATGTCAGTAACAAGCGGTCCTAAAATGTAAAATGGTGCTTCATGACAATACTCACGCTCAAGCTTCATATTACGCTCAATCTGATTAAGAGGAACGTGACCAGGTCCTTCAATCATTACCTGAACATCTTTCTCCCACGCACGAAGTGTAAGCTCACCAAGAACTTTAAGCTCATTAAGCTGAGCATCATCACTTGCATCATAAAGACATCCTGGACGCAAACTGTCACCTAAAGATAGTGATACATCATATTTACGACAAATGTCAAGAATATCATCATATGCTGTATAGAATGGATTCTCTTTATGGTAGTGCATCATCCAAGCAGCCATCAAGCTACCACCACGACTAACAATACCCATTTTACGTTTTGCAACAAGTGGCATAAATCGTAATAAAAATCCTGCATGGATTGTAAAGTAGCTTACACCCTGTTTTGCTTGACGCTCTATTACCTCAAGCATAGCATCTATTGTCAAATCCTCAATCTTGTTGTTACAGTCGTGAAGAATCTGATACATAGGAACTGTACCAATAGGAACCTCAGCATGTTTAATAACCTCTTGGCGAATCATATCTAGATCACCACCGGTTGAAAGGTCCATAATAGTATCTGCTCCATACTTTTGGCAAACTTTAACCTTCTCAACTTCACCAGCCGCATCACTTGCAACCGCAGATGATCCTATGTTTGCATTTATTTTACAAGTTGCCCCCATACCAATTGCCATCGGTTTTAGATGGGTATGGTTTATGTTAGCAGGAATGATCATACGTCCACGTGCAACTTCACTTCTAACAAATTCAGGATCTAAATTTTCAACTTTTGCTACATAATCCATCTCTTCTGTAATAATGCCCTGCTTGGCATAATACATCTGCGTTCTTACTTTATCATCTTTTCGCTTCTCTACCCAAGCTTTTCTCATTGGTACTCCCTCCCACTTATTTAGAGTTCGGAGTTCAGAGTTCAGAGTTAGGAATTAACAAAACTCCTAAGCCCTTAACTCTAAACTCCGAACTCTGAACTCTGAACTCCAAAAAAGTATCACAAAAAAGATAAAACCAAGCTTTTTTAGTGTATAATTTCGTAACACATAGGGCTTTTTAGGAGTAAAATTGTCTGATTTAACTTTGGTACTTCTTTCAGCAGGTTCAGCAACTCGTTTTAAGAAACCTGTCAAGAAACAGTGGTTACGCATTGGAAGTAAACCTTTATGGTTACATGTTGCACAAGAGTTTGAGAAGATGGATCTTTTTGATGAGATCATCATAACGTCTCATCCAGATGAGCTTCTCTATATGCAACGATTTGGAGATTACACCTTTATAGAAGGAGCAGAATCTCGTCAAGGCTCACTACTTAATGCACTTAAATCTGTAAAGACAGAGTTGGTGCTTGTAAGTGATGTTGCAAGAGCCTGTGTAGATATTGCCATTTGTAAACGTCTTTTAGAAGGATTAAAAGATGCTGACTGTGCTGTTCCAACACTTCCGGTAAGCGATACAGTCTATTATGATGGAAAACCAATAGATAGAGAGAAACTCTTATCGATTCAAACACCTCAATTAAGCAGAACTGAAGTGCTTAAAACAGCACTTAATCAAGAGAATATATTTACAGATGAGAGCAGTGCTATTTACAGCAATGGTGGTAAAGTAGTTTTTGTAGAGGGAAGCAGCTCTTTACATAAACTGACATATGCTGAAGATTTAGTACATCTTCCTTGTCTGAAAAAACCAGATACCTCTCTTCATTTCACTGGTAATGGGTTTGATGTACATGGCTTTGAAGAGGGAAAACCAATGTATTTGGGAGGAGTTTTAATAGATACACCGCTTGGGTTTAAGGCACACTCAGATGGTGATGTAGCTATTCATGCCCTCATAGATGCTCTGCTTGGAGCAGCAGGTATGGGAGATATAGGAGAGCTTTTCCCAGATACAGATGAAGCTTATGCAGGTGCAGACTCTAAAGAACTTTTAAAAAGTGTAATACAAAAGATTTACAATGTAGGGTTTGAAGTTGTCAATACAGATATAACCATAATGGCACAAACACCAAAACTATCACCATATAAAGAAAAGATGGCAAAAACGTTAGCAAATATACTTCAACTTTCGCCTGATCGTGTTAATATAAAAGCAACAACAACAGAAAAACTGGGGTTTGTAGGGCGTAAAGAGGGTATAGCCGTTTTGGCCACTGCAACATTAAAATATTTTGACTGGACACAATCATGAAAATTATCATCATAGAAGATGAAATATATTTGGCACAAAGTATAGCCGGTAAACTCATAGACTTTGGACACGAATGTGACATATATGCTACTGTTAATGATGCGTTGAACCTAAATGTTCATTATGATGTTGTTCTTCTATCTACCAATCTATCGGGACAAGACTTTTACCCTATTATAAAAAAGTTTAGTGACAACATCATCCTATTAATGGTATCTTATATCAGTAACGATACTGTTACCGATCCGCTTAAAGCTGGAGCTCATGACTATATTCAAAAACCGTTTATGATTGAAGAGCTTATAAGAAAGATAAAACACTACCACAGCTTTAAGCAACTTCAAAAGCAGTGTGAGCTTTATGAAAACTATTTAAAACATCAACTTGGAAATATTCAACTACCAGAAACAATGAACTATCCGCTACCTTTGATGGTTCAGACAAACTACCAAAAACAGGCTGATGCTTTTGCATTTGCACTGGCAAAAGAGATGAAAAGACCACTGCAATATCTGCCACTAAGCCAAACTGGATCAATAAAAGCAATTGACTCTTTACCTATTGATACAATTGCATATATGCCAGAGTTTCAAACACTTAAAAAGAGTGAAAAAGAGGCATTTTTAAATGCTGTAAAAGATAAAAGTATCATAACCTCAACAACTGAAAATTTTGAGAGTGATGAGCTACATACAATAGAGCTTGTAAGTGAGCATAAAATTTTCGATAGAACAGAGATTCTAACTATAGATGATTATGTTAAATTTATCATTCATAACTATCAAAGCAAATTTCCCGATACTGAATTAAGTAAAAAACTGGGAATCTCTCGTAAATCGCTTTGGGAAAAGAGGAAGAAGTATGGAATATTCAAGAAAAAGTGACAAAGCGATTTTTATTGATCAAGAGGCTCTTTCAACACTTGCACTTGTTCAAGAGGGGCTTTTATACCCTGTAGATGGATTGATGGGAAAAGAGACTGCCGAAGAGGTAAAACGCACAAAACTATATAAAAATCACAGTTTTCCCTTCTCATTCATTCTTGCACCAAAAGGAAGACGTAACGAAGAGGTACTAAAGTCTCTTACAAAAGGTGAAATTGTAACTCTCAAGGTAAACCATAAACCTGTTGGATGGATTGAGGTTGATGAGGTATTTGAAATAGATCCAAATGAGCGCGTCAAAGAGATATATGGTACCCAAAATCCTTCACATCCTGGTGTTCAAGCTACCTTGAAACGTTTAGGACGCTTTGCTGTCAGCGGTAAATTTGAGGTTGACTACCCAAAATTGCGTACTATCAAAGAGCAGATCACTATAGCCAAAGATCGAATAGGTGCTAAACAGACAAGTGCAATGATGATGGCCGCACGCCCTCTTCACAGAGCACATGAGCGTCTAATTCGTACTACACTTGACCGCTCCGATTTGGTTGTTATATTTCTTTTTAAACCATACCAAGAGGACCCTACACTACCTTACGAGTTACGATACCGCTCAATGGATTACTTCATTAAAACCTACCTTCCTGCAAATCGTGTAATAATTGTTCCATTAGAATATACCTACATATTTGCCGGATATAATGAAGTAATTCTAAATGCTTTAGTTGCACAAAATTATGGATGCGATGAGTTGGTAATTGGTCAAAATCATGCCGGATTAGGATCTTTTTACGATAAAAATAGGATTCAATCAGTATTTGATCACCTAAAAGGTTTTAAAATTGAGATCCACACAACTCCTGAGTATGCATACTGCGATATTTGTCGAACTCTTGTGAGCAGTAAAACCTGTCCACACGGCGAACATCACCATATCTCATACCATGCAGACTCAATTTTAGAACTACTAAAAAAGGGGTTACTACCACCATCTGTACTGGTAAGAAAAGAGATATCTGCAATGATTTTGGCACATATGTTCCCTAATAGATTTGAAAACCTTGAAAAGATCTACTACGATCTAATGCCAGGGTCTGGTCTGCTTGAGACACAAAGTGAAGAGGATTTCTACATTAAATTGATGAAACTTTACCATACAACATCGTTAAAATAGAATTAAGAGTTAGGAGTTAGGAAACTTCTTAACTTTTAACTAATTTTAGGACTTACCTCTTAAATATGGAGAAGTAAAATGAATATTAAAGAGAAACTTTTTTTAGCTGGACTTGGTAGTGGGCTACTACCTTATGCTCCAGGGACATGGGGAACTATTGTTGGGTTGCTTTTGGGAGTAGCTATTCTTTCCTATTTTCCAATTGAGACTCTTTTTCTCTTAACTATTCTAATAACTCTTTTTGGTATTCGTGAAATCAACCGTTATGAAGAAAAAAGTGGTATTCATGATGATAAACGTATAGTTATAGATGAAATTGCCGGCATTTGGCTAGCTCTCTGTTTTAGCGGTATTTCACCAATAGCTGTTGGGCTAAGCTTTCTATTTTTCAGGATTTACGATATAAAAAAACCATCAATAATTGGTCGCATAGACAGAGAGGCTCCCGGAGGAATAGGAGTTATGGGAGATGACCTCATAGCAGGTGTAGCGGCAGGTTTAACAAGTGCATTAATTGTTCATTATGTTGTGATATAATAAATTATGAAAAAGATAGCAATATTCTTTTTAAAAACTCTAAAATTAGTAATAAAAGATATAGTTTCAATATCAAAGTTAACTAAAAATGAGTTTTTTGATGCTATTGAGATTTTATCGTTTGGATTGGTAATAAATGCTATATATGGGATAACTTCTAAATTTAATACACACGATTTTTTTATTATTTTAATTTGTCTATATATTATTTTAAAAGTAAAAAAAGAGAGAAGGAGTTGATATGGTTGAATGGATAATGGTTGGCATAATGTTATTTGCACTATATTTTTATGATGCCGTATATAATGAAAAGAGTGAGCTATACAAGCATTTTCATGATAAAGAATAATATAACAATTAGTATCTACACTATTATCAGGAAGAGTAAATGACACAGCAAGAGATATTAGATTATTGTTACAGAAGCACTTATTTTAAAAAAGAGAGGAATCACACACTAAAGAGATTTTATGTTGCTTCCTGAAATTTTTGTTGAGCGGTTTTGTGAAATTTACCCTGAAAATAGTGATAATCTTTTAAAAACATTTGAAATACACAAGCAGGTCTCATTTAGAGTAAATACTCTAAAAATAGATATAGAGTCTGCTTTAAAAGAGTTGGAAATAGAGGGTTTACACCCTGAACCTGTTAAATGGTATAGTGAAGCTTTTACTCTACCGGCTCAATTGAAAGATAGACTTACCCACTCTAAACTTTTTGAAAATGGAGAAATCTATATCCAAAGTCTCTCATCTATGGTTGCACCTCTTGTTTTAGCCCCTAAACCTGGTGAAACAGTGCTTGATCTAGCTTCAGCCCCTGGTGGCAAATCTCTTATGATGGCTATGCAGATGAAAAATGAGGGTTGGCTCTCTGTTGTAGAGCCTAAAAAAGATCGCTTCTTTAGACTCAAAGCAAACTTAGAACGAGGCGGTGTCACCATAGCACACACCTATATGACAGATGGACGCAGTGTAGGAGCAAAATGTCCTGCTATGTTTGATCGAGTAATGCTTGATGCACCCTGCTCTACAGAGGCAAAATTTAGATCTTTTGATCCTAAAACCTTCTCTTACTGGAGTGAACGCAAAATAAAAGAGATGTCAAAACTTCAACAACGCCTAATGGAGTCGGCTATTAAAAGCTTAAAACCGAAAGGAAAGCTTCTCTATGCAACCTGCTCTTTTGCTCCTGAAGAGAATGAAATGGTTATAGATAAAGCATTGAAAAAGCATCCTGAGTTAGAAGTTTTGAATATTCAGTTACCTATTGAAAACTATACTTCTGGCTTGACTAAATGGAGAAAAAAGAGTTTCTACGAAGATGTTAGCAAAACTGTTCGAATCTTGCCAACAGAAGCAATGGATGGATTTTACCTTGCTCTACTTCAGAAACATTGATTTAACTAAAATCACCTTTTAATTTGAGAATATGAGGGAATATGAAAAGAGATCTTTGTACCCTTTCCTACTTCAGAGGTTATTTGCAAGTGTGAGTTGTGAAGTTTAAGAATATAACTAACTATCGCCAACCCTAACCCCATTGAGTTGTCCCAACTATTTTTATTTATGCGGTAAAACTTTTTAGTAATTTCATCAATCTCTTTTTCAGGAATACCATCACCTTTATCAACTACACAAAACTCCCTCTCATTTAAAACCACTTCAACATCATCTTCTGAGTACTTTAATGCATTGTCTATGAGATTAATAACCACCATCTCCATCATCGTCTTATCTGCATATATATTTACAGGTTTACTTATAAGTTTTATCTCTCTTCCCTGATACTTCTGATTTAGCGTATAGATGGCATCTCTAACAACCTTCTGCATATCAAAACCACTCATTTCCGGTTTTATCTCGCTACTCTCTATTCGCGTAATAAAACTTAAACGATCTATCATATGAGTAATTCGCTTGGCATTCTGTTCAATCCTCTGCAAAAACTTCTTGCGAATATTTAGAGGAACCTCATCATCATCTAATAGCGTCTCAGTATAACCCATTATAGCGGCTACAGGATTTTTAAACTCATGGCTAATTGCTGAGATCATATCGCTTCGCTGTTTACTTATGAGTCTAAGTTTTGCATTATATTTTCGCTTCTTCCTCTCATTTTTCTCCAACCTTTTAGCCAACTTTTTTAACAATAGTGCAATCGTTGTAAACTCTTTAGAAAAACCGGCACTAAAATTTGCATTGTAGTTTTTATCTGCAATAGCTTTGAGATAATCTGTAAGTTTACCCAACTCTTCATCAATACCTCTTTGTAGTGCTCTACTTATAAAATAGCCTATAACCAATGCGGCAAGAAAGACTGATGCCATTCTCAACCATAACATTCTAAAATCTTGCATAATTGTTTCAAGTGAGACTGAAAGACGCAGTATTGCAGGTTTTCCATTCCACTCTATACTCTTTGCCACATATATTCTGTCATTTTTTACAGTTTTTGAGTAGCGAACAGCTGTACCAAAGCCATCTCTCTTTGCAGACATCACCTCCGGTCTGTTAGAGTGGTTCTCCATACTGCTTACATCTGCCTCATTATCAAAAATAACAGTACCATCCATTGATATAAGTGTTACCCTTAAATGTCGCCCCATTATCTCACTCATCTCATTTCCGGCTACATCAAGAGACTTACCTTCATCTAACCTTGCACGAACATAAGCGATCTCACTTCTTAGCTGATTTGTAAACTGCTTAACCTCAATCTCTTGTATAGAGTAGTAAACAATAAAAGATGCAATAAGCAGAGTACCTGAAAATAGAAGTAGAAAATTTATATAAAATATCTGTGGTAGTTTAAAATAGCGCTTTAACAAACCTGATACCCTACCCCTCGAATCGATTTTATGTAGTTTTTACTCTTATCTGGATCGATCTTCTCTTTTAGTCGATTAACAGCAACATTTACGGTACGATCCTGATAATCACCATCACCTCCCCAAACCTTTTCAAGAAGCTGATCACGACTTAAAACAACACTCTTATGCGTTACAAGCTCAAGCAAAAGTTTAAACTCTAAGCGTGTCAAATCGATCTTTTTACCATCTATAAAGACCTCATAACTCTTAGGTTTAATAGTAATATCGCGATAGATAATCTCACTACTCTCTTCAGGTTTACTTCTTCTAAGAACAGCACGAACGCGATGCATTAACTCTTTTATATTAAAAGGTTTTGTAACATAGTCATCACCACCTCTTAAAAAGCCCTCTTCTACTTCATGATCTGCAACCTTTGCAGTTAGGAAAATTACAGGAATATTGTAACCTCTACCTCTTAACTGCTGAACATACTCACTCCCCTCTACACCTGGAAGATATCTATCTACTATCATAAGATCAGGCGTCTCTTCTTCAAGAAGTTTTTCGATCGGTTTAACCGAAATAGCCCCAAATGTCTCAAAGCCCTCTTTTTGTAGATGGTACTCTAAAAGATCTAATAGGTCCTGTTCATCTTCAATAATAGCAATCAAAGCCATTAGTAACTCTCCAACTCTCCACCAGTTTTTATAAAGAGTAAAAGTTTAGCAACATTTACTGAGTGATCACTTATATTCTCTAACTTTCTAGCCAGTTTTAAAACTGTCATATAGTCTAATGGATCTACATCAATGTGACAAAGCATTTCAGATATATCCTTCTGAACTATAGAGTAGAGATCATCCCCTTTTGACTCCTCAACCTTAATTGATCTAAAAAGGGTTCGTATCTCATCTTCACTCTTGCCAAGATTAATCATCTCTAACATATATTTTATTGAGTTTAATGCACTCTGATGAAGTGGTATAAATGAGTCTTTTAAATTTTGCATATCAAAATCGCTAGCAATTAATGCTTTATTATGCTTTACATACGATCTTATACTTCCAGTCATATTGACAAGCTCATTGGTAATCTTCAAATATCCAACCATCTCACGTAACTCTGTAGCTTCAGGTCCATAAAGAGCCA
>CAZGCF010000015.1:0-11173 GCA_964524095.1 uncultured Campylobacterales bacterium
AATAGTATGAAAGCTGTTGAACGATATGACGGTGTAGCTTACACATATTTGGATTATGAAAATCTTTCAGAAAAAGCACAACAATATATTGATGATAATCTTATTATATTTTCAAACCTATTTGGTCCTATTTGTGCGAAAGATAGAGTTCCTGAGTATAAATTGAAACAGGCAGAAAAGATAGGTGAATTTGCACCTGAAAAGTTTTATAAAGAGCATTTTAGTAATGAGCTAGATGCCTATCTTGAAACAAATGGTCCTATTGTAGATCTTCGTGCTGGATTTTATGATAAATTTTATAAAATAAAGGCTAACTACATTACAATGAAGTTTTTAAAAAATGGTAAAACAGTAAGCCACTGGGCTAAAGCTTATCGTGGAATCATTTTAAAAGAGATGGCAAAACACTCAATAATGGATGAAAATAGCCTACTTGCTATGGATATAGAGAATCTATCTATTGTTGAGATAAAACAAATTAAAAATAAAAAAGAGATTGTTTACGAAATTATATAGGAGTAAAAATAGTGAATCTTGAGCAAAATAGCGAACACTCTATAGATTTTTGTATGCTTGATTACAAGTGCAGCTATCTGCCAGAACAACAGACAAGAATGTACTACAGATATATGCGTCAAGCAAGTAAGGAGCTTGTAACTGCTTTAATAAAACGTGGCTGGAGACGCTTTGGATGCTACTTTTTTCATCCTATCTGTGCTAAATGCAATGAGTGTAAAAGTCTGCGAATAGATGCAGAAAATTTCAAATTAAGCAGATCACAAAAGCGTGTTATTAAAAAAAATAGTGATACCTATATATACATTAGAAAACCTGGAATGACTCAAGAGCATTTAGATCTATATGATCGCTATCACAAATATAAAAGTGAAATAAGTGATTGGAAATATACACCCATTAACTCTCAGCACTATTATGAAAACTTTGTTGACGGCTCTCACAACTATGGCAAAGAGGTTTTATATTTTATAGATGATAAACTGGTTGGGGTTGATCTTATAGATATAGTTGATGATGGAATCAGCTCTATCTACTTCTATTATGATCCTGAATATAGTAAATATTCACTTGGAACATACTCTCTTTTGATGCAGATAGAGATTGCTAAAAGACTTAGATTAAAATGGATCTATTTGGGATACTGGGTAGATGGATGTAAATCATTTGCTTATAAAATGAATTTTAAACCTATGCAGATTTTAGATGGGTTTCCGGCTCTTTCACAAGAGCCGGAGTGGAGAGAAATTTAGGTGGGTATTATTTTGGGTTATGTCCATCGGGCTTAACCCAAAATGCAAAAATTAGACCTATTGTTACAAGTACAACCAAAGCCATATATATTTCAATCATCGCTACTTCCCTTATTTAGTAGTTTTATACCAGCTATATATGTACCTATAACTAAGTATATCACAATTATAGAGATAAGAAGTGGTGGAACATTTGTACTCTTCCCAAAAAAGCCATTAACTATGCTTAACCCACCTACTAAATTTCCAAATGCAAAAAAAGATTTTCCAAGCTCTTTTAGTGTCTCTTTTTTCATAAAAGATTTTTCACACGCTCTATAATATTAGCAATTGTAAAACCAAAGTGTTCAAATAGATCACCCGCTTTACCGCTTGCTCCAAAACTATTCATACAAAGAACATCATCTGCAAAGCGATACCACTCATTACCTGCAGCTGCTTCGATAGCAAGAACTTTTGTATTTGGATCGATTACTGCATCGATATACTCAGCTCCCTGCTCAACAAATAGTTCATAACAAGGCACAGAAACAACATTTGCCATAATCCCCTGCTCTTCCAAGTGACACCCTGCTTGAAGAGCCAACATCACTTCAGAACCTGTTGCAATGAGAGTTATCGTTGCATTCTCTCTCTTCTTAATTAGATAGCCACCTTTTTCAGCACTACCAAAAGCAATATCATCCTCTCCTTTGAGGACTTTCAGTTTTTGCCGACTGCAAACAAATGCAGATGGTGCTTTAAGTTTAAGAGCTGCTTTCCAGCAAGCAACATTTTCAGTAGCATCTGCAGGTCTGAATGTATAAAACCCTGGTAATGCTCTAAACTGTCCCAGATGCTCTATTGGCTGATGTGTTGGTCCATCTTCACCAACACCAATACTGTCGTGCGTCCATACAAAGAAGTGCTGTAAACCACTTAATGCCGCAATACGAGCAGATGGTTTAAGATAGTCACTAAAAACAAAGAATGTAGCACTAAAAGGTAGTAGCGGACCATACGCTGCTATACCGTTAGTGATAGCTGCCATTGCGTGCTCTCTAATACCAAAGTGGATATTTTTACCTTTAGGGAAATCTCCCATACCTTTTAGTTCTGTTTTATTAGATGGAGCAAGGTCTGCACTTCCACCAAGGAAACCTGGTACAGCTTTAGCTATTGCATTTAAGATTTTCCCGTTACTGTCTCTTGTTGCCACTTCGCTTCCAGCTTCAAACTCAGGCCACTCAATAGCATCAAAATCAGGGTTAAGCAATCTCTCTAATGCTTCATTTTGCTCAATATATGGTGCCTCTTTTAACAGATGGTTCCACTCTTTTTCAGCTAACTCACCCTCTTCAACTGCACATCTGAAGCGAACAAGTACATCATCTGGAACATAGAACTTCTTATCAGGATCAAAACCAGCCTCTTTTTTAGCTCTTGCTATCAAATCTTCACCTAAAGGTGCACCGTGACTGTTGTGATCACCCTCCATTTCACAAGCACCTTTTGCAATGACTGTATCTGCAATAATAAGTACCGGTTTATCTGCTTTTTTTGCTTTCTCTATAGCTTCATCTATCTTGGCATAATCGTGTCCATCTACCTCTAAAACTTCCCATCCTTGAGCCTCAAAACGAAGTTTTACATCTTCACTCCAAGCAAGTGAAGTATCTCCTTCAATGGTAATATTGTTAGAGTCGTAAATTAAAATCAGATTATCAAGCTTTAAATGACCTGCAATTGAGCAAGCTTCATAACTGATCCCCTCTTGCAAATCACCATCACCGCATAGACAGTAAACATTATGATCAATAATTTTTGCTGTTTCAGAGTTTACAAGGTTTGCACAATACTTGCTTGCCATTGCAAACCCTACTGCATTCGCAACCCCCTGACCTAATGGACCGGTAGTTATCTCTACTCCAGGAGTATGCCCATACTCAGGGTGACCTGGAGTTTTACTTCCTAACTGTCTAAACTGCTTCAAATCATCTAAAGAGATGTCATATCCCCAAAGATGAAGCAATGAATATATCAATCCTGTAGCATGTCCGCCACTAAATACTAAACGGTCACGATTTAGCCACTTTGGATTTTTAGGGTTGTGCTTAAGATGCTTAGAAAGTACAACAGCTACATCAGCCAACCCCATTGGTGCACCTGGGTGTCCACTATTTGCATTCTGCACCATATCTGCGGCAAGAAAACGGATTGTATTTGCCATCTTTTTCATCATTTGATTATCCATCTGTTTATCCTTTATGTCGGTTAAGATATTTTTTTAATATAGGTTCTAATCTCTCTTTAAGAGGTAAATCGAAACTCTCCATCTGCTCTTCAATCTTTTTTGCCAAACTATCAGCTCTTTTTAGCGATCCATCCAATCCAAAATGGTTGATATAACTATTTTTCTCTTCATCATTACCGGTAGTTTTTCCAGCTTCACTACTACTTTGTGTGACATCTATAATGTCATCTTGAATCTGAAAAAGGAGACCAAGATCAAGCCCAAAGTTAAAGAGCTCTTCTTGAGCCTTCTCATCAAGCCCTGCTATGATTGCACCCATTTTTAAACTTACTGCTATTAGGCGACCTGTTTTATACTCATGTAAAAAATCAACCTGATCAGCTGTAAGTTTTTCGCCCTCAAAGTAGCAATCAATAGCTTGTCCAAGTACCATTCCACCAATACCACCACTATAAGAGAGCTCTTTAACCAGTGCAACTTTTACATCGTTATGCAAAGGTGCTGTAGCAATCATATAAAATGCATGGGTGTTAAGAGCATCACCTACCAAAACTGCTGTAACCTCATCATACCTCTTATGAAGCGTAGGTTCACCACGACGCAAATCTGCATCATCCATTACAGGCAGATCATCATGAATCAATGAGTATGTATGCAACATCTCCAAAGCCATAGCAACTGGATAGGCACTCTCACGTAACATTGGTGCATAAGCATCTACCACACTCAACAATAGTTGCGGGCGGAACCTTTTTCCTCCAGCAAGTAGCATCACTTTGAGTGCTTCATTAAATGTTGGATGAAAACTTGGAGCATCCGGAAGATGTGTAGTCAAATAGTTCTCAAATTCCTGCATAACTGCCTTCTATAATATTTTGCGAATTATATCGAAGTTGTGGACAAAAAAAACTGAAAACCGTCTCGTTCCCAAAGCATTCTTTTTGGCATACTTTTCTTTACAGCATAACTACTCATTACTCTTTGTACATCTTGTTGAGTAGAGACTAGATCTTCATCTATCTTTAACAACCTATCACCTCTTCTCAATCCAATCTTATAACCCTCTCCACTCTTATCAATATCTGAAATTACTAGACTTTTACTAAACCATACTCCCCAATGCTCTAAAAATGTATCAGATACTTTTCCTCCTCCTACTCTTTTAAAACAGTTAACTTTAAAACTTAAATATCTTTTATTTCTTATAACCTCTATAAAGATTTTTTGACCGACTCTACAACTATCAACTTTGTCTCTAACCTGTTTTAATGTTGGATCTTTTATCTTATCGATCTTAACAACTCTATCTCTAGGTAGAAGAGAGAGTTTAACAAAAGGATCAACCCTTTTTACTACTGCATATTTTCCTTGCGTTGAAAATCTTATGCCAATATCACTATGCTCTGTATCTTTATGTAACAATCTCTTTATTGAGCTTACATCAAACCACTCACCATTTAGATCAACTATACCAGCAATATGACAACACTCACCAAATAGTGCAGTAGGCTCTTTTACTCTCTCTTTTATATGTCCAGGATAGATTGATGAAGGGTAAGATAGAATTGTAGCAGAGTGAGGTCTATTTGATTGACAAAAAGTTAGTTTTGTTTTATGTTTTACTAAATAGAATGGCTTTTTTACTCTCTCTTCAAATAGACACAATCCTTTAAATCGATCATAAGCTATAACTTTTCGATTCTTTGGACATTTAAACGATATAAACCTATCCTTTGCAACTGCGAAGGCTGGATAACCATCAATAACCTTTAAACTTTCTGGAAAATATTTTTTGCAACTGTTTGCATAACTCTGTGCCAATAATATATAGAAAAATAGAAAATAAAGCCAAATTTTCATCAGTTTTGGCTATTGCCCCCTCCAGCAAATGGGTTGAATCCTCCACCCAACATACTTAAAGCGGCACTCTTTTTATTATCTTCAACCATTTTAAAAAGATCGTTTAGAGCTGATATGAGCAGTATCTGTAGGCTTTCTTTATCTTCCAAAAGAGAGTCATCTATCTCTAAATCGATCACTTCACCCTTCCCATTGGCAGTAACTTTTATAAGTCCACCACCACTTTTGGCAGTAAGTTCAATCGATTCACTCTTCTCTTCAATCTCTTTTGCCTTTTGTTGAACCTCTTCAAGCATCTTGCCTAGATCGCCCATATTCAGCCCTTCAAACATTACAGCTCCTCATGCACTGATGCTATTGTATTACTATCTTCATTCATTAATACAACAGTTGGTTTGTAGTTAGATAACTCCTCTTCACTATACGAAGCATAAGCAACAATTATTATTTTATCACCAGGGTGAGCTTTGCGAGCCGCCGCACCATTTAGACAGATATCGCCTTTGCCTCTTTCACCACGAATAATATATGTACTAAAACGCTCACCATTGTTAATATTAAGCACCTCTACTTTCTGCCCTACACGCATTTTTGCGGCATCTAAAAGATCTTCATCAATTGTTATAGATCCTACATAATTCAAATTTGCATCTGTAACCGTTGCACGGTGAATTTTAGAATAGAGCATTTCTATTTGCATTGTTAATTAACTCCACTCATCTTCATCATCTCTTCTGGAGAGATTGGTTCATCCCAAGCTCCCTCTTCTATTACAAACTCTTTTACCACTTTTCCACCCATAATATGCTCATCGATAATTCTATCTATCTTCTCTTTAGTCAGACCAGCATACATTACATGACCTGGTTCTACCAGCATAACAGGTCCATATTGGCATCTATTTAAACACCCTGTTCTTACAGGTTGAACAGTGCCTATAATTCCCTTCTCCATCAATCTTTGAGTTAGATATTGAAAAATATCTCTGTTCTCATTTGTAACACAACTTGGTCTAGGCATCCCTGGAGGAGATGACTGCTCACATTTAAATAGATAAAATGCAGGTTGAGGAATTCCCATATAACCATCCTTATTTCAGATAAATTTTGTCCTAATTATAATATTTATCTCTTAACATTTTATTACACTATAATTTTAGCAGAATATTCAAAAAAATATAAGCTCAATTTCTAAATAATCCACTATTTAATATTCAAAACTTCTCTAATAACTTCCCTGTCATCAAAAGGTATCTTTTTGCCATTAATCTCTTGGTAAGTCTCATCTCCCTTACCCAAAACAAGTAAAACTTCTCCATCTTCAAGCTCATCAATTGCTTTTTTAATTGCCTCTCTTCTATCTACAATCTTTTCAATCTTATTTTTATCCCTAATTCCTTCAGCAATCTCTTCTATAATTTTTATAGGATCTTCACTTCTTGGATTATCGCTTGTAATATAAACTTTTTTAGCTATTGATGCTGCTGTACGTCCCATTGCAGGACGTTTGCTTCTATCCCTGTCGCCTCCAGCACCAAATACTACTTTTACCTCTTTCTCTTTTAATGAGTCAAGCACCTGTCTTATTCCATCTTCTGTATGGGCAAAATCTACAATTATAAGAGGTTTTTCACTTACTATCTCCATCCGACCAGAAACTCCACCAAAATTCTCAACAGCTTCACATATATCACCAAGATCTTCATCTGTCAAAATATGGACTGCCGAAATAGCCGCTGTAATATTATAAAGATTGAAAAAACCTTGAAGGGTAGTCTCAAAAGGGACAACACTCTCAAAATGTTTTAAAACACCACTAACCCCTCCTCCAAGAGTATATGCCACTATTTTGTATGTTGCAGGATTTTCAACTCCATATGTAAAACTATTTTCTATATTAAAATTTAAAATATCTTCATCGCGATTTATAAGTTTTTTGACACTATCTTGAAAAAAGCTACTCTTTACTGCTCGATACTCTTCTAAAGTTTTATGATAATCTAGATGATCACTTGTAACATTTGTATGTATTTTTAGAGCAAACTCTATTCCCTCTATGCGCTTCTGATCAATAGCATGTGAGCTAACTTCCATTATAAAAAATTCACATCCACCTTTTTTCGCCTTTAGCATATGATATATAGTCGATAGAGATGGCGGAGTAGTTAAAGATTTATCTTCAACCTTTTTATCATTAATAAAAAGTCCTCTTGTGCCTTGAAGTGCTGTTTTATACCCTAAATCAAGTAAAATTGAGTATATAGCCGCTGAAGTAGTTGTTTTACCATTTGTTCCAGTAATACCAACTACATCTAAACTTTTTAGATCAAGTTTCTCGATTAACTCTTTTGGTGATATGAGTTTTGCACCTTTTGATCTTGCCTCTTCAACATACTTTTCATTGAGTTTTGTAACAAGAAAGGTTGTCTCTCTATTTACATCTCGACTGTCATCAGTGACAGTGCCAATATCACCGCCAAAATCGACTGTCACTACAAATCCTTCATCTTATCTATTAAATCTTTTATCTTCTCTTCACCGGGATATGCTAATGCTACGCCCTCTATATATCGCATAGCCATATCATTAAATCCATTATTTACAAGTTGTTGCAAAAAATCTAACAGATCATTTTTATCTGTAATTACAACACGAGTAGAAAACATAATATCTTCAAAAGCTCGTCTAAAACTTCCACGCTGTTTAACAAGCTCCTTAAAGTCATCATAACTTATTCCGTTTACATACTCATCTTTACCTAAAAGCGCACCATCTAAAAGAGATGATATTTTTTCTAAAGCATCATCTAGTGAGACTATCATATCCTCAATTATCTGCTCAGCATTCTCATCATCTTCATTCTTAAGTATTTGATAATACTCAAAAAGAGCTTGTGCCTCTTCATCATTCTCATTAGCAATATCACTTAAAATAGCACCAATTCTTGCCTCTTTTAAATCAGGATAATCTTTCAATAATAGACCATATATTCGCATTGCCTCTTCATATTCACCACTATAAAAGTAGTTTTCAGCACGCTCTAATATTTTTTCAATCTTTTTTATTTTCACTTTCTCTATCTCCTTTTACCGGAATTATCGGTAAAGAACTTAATTAACCGATTTTGTCCCACTGATCTTCCATTCCAATTGGTACATTTATAACCTCTATCTCTGGATGAATATCAATTCTCATCTGCCTCTCTACACCATATTTAAGTGTATTACCACTACTTGGACAACCTATACAAGCACCTTGCAACTGTACATAGACTTTACCATTTTTAACTCCAAGCAGTTTAATATCACCACCATCTAGTGCAAGGGATGGTCTAATCTTCTCAATAACATTCAAAACTGCAGGATAAAGGTCTTCATCGCTAAAAGGTATCATCTTAATTCCCTCAAATCATAGTATGTAGATAATAATTATAAATGTTACCAAAATAGATAGAATATAGCAATAGATTCTCTAAAAAACAATATAAGAATATTTTGCAAAATTGAGGAAGTTGTAAAAGTATAGTTTGGTATTTGTTACAATAGTGACACTGCAACTTGATTCTATAATAATCCTGCAACTTTTAAAGCTTTTGCAACTTTTTCATCATTTTGAGCTAACTCTTTTAGGGCAAAAACTACATCTTTTAGTAGTTCATATTTTTTATTTAACTCCTCTTCTTTTTTATCTTTTAAATAGATTGCTACAAAAGGAGAAGCAAATATAAGCCCCATAAGTGCATATAAAATATTTTGCATAAAATCTAATCGTTTATCAACCTGCTCAAAGCGTCTATTCATCTCTCTTTGCATTAGTACTAGCCGTTTATCTATCTGTTCAAAACGTTTATCAACCTGGTCAAAACGTTTATCAACCTGCTCAAAGCGTTTATCCATAGTATGGATCAACATCTTTATATCATCTTTTGTTGCAACATCACTTCCTTTTGCAAAAAGTGACAAAAAGGTAAACAAAAGCATAATTACTATCTTTTTCATTAATCCATCCTATTATTTTTAAACATTTTTTTATTTTTAAATGATGTTTGCAATAAGTTATTTTATCAAAAAGAAGGAATAAGTCAAAATAGATTTGAAATTTGTTAGAAGAGATAATTTCGGGGCTAATGCCCCGAAGTATAAAAAAGCTTATACAAGCTCTATAATTGCCATCTCAGCAGAGTCACCGCGTCGTTGGCGTGTTTTAATGATACGAGTATATCCACCATTTCGTTCTGCATATTTAGGAGCAATCTCCTCAACTAATTTTTTAGTTGCTTTTTTATCCTGCAATTTTGCAAAAACTGCACGGTGTGCATTGAAATCGCCTGCTTTTGCACGAGTAACCATCTTTTCAAAAACACTTCTTAGTGTTTTTGCTTTAGCAAGAGTAGTCTCTATGCGACCATTCTCTATTAAAGCTATAGATAAGTTCTTCAATAAAGCAGAGCGATGAGAAGATGTTCGGCTAAGTTTGCGATATCCATGTCTATGTCTCATCGTTATTCCTTACAATATTATTTTTTTGAACTCTCAATTCTCTTTTTGAGCTGTTTTGCTGTCTCTTGATCAAGTTCTGTTCCAACAGGAAAACCGATCTCATCTAATTTGGTTTTTATCTCCTCTAGAGATTTCTTACCAAGATTTTTAATATCTTTAAGCTCACTTTCACTCATCAATACAAGTTCGCCAAGATATTTAAGACCTGCTCTCTCTAGTGAGTTGAAACTTCTAGCACTCAAACCTAATGAATCTAACCCTTGCATCAGAGTTTTAACAAGAGAGTTTTCTGCAGATGGAGCAGTAATCTCATCTGAAATGTTTATGTCAAGTATATTATTAAATACTGACATTTGGCGATACATAACCTCTAAAGTGTTTTTAAATGCTGTTACAGGGTCAATTTGACCATCAGTTTCAATATCGAAAACAATCTTCTCATAGTTAGGATTGTCTTCTACCAACATATTTTCAATCTTATAATTTGCCGCACGTACCGGAGTAAAGAATGCATCTAAAGCAATGTATCCTTCCGGCAAATCATCTCTTAAATCTTCACTTGGAACATATCCTATACCTTGGTGAATAAGGAGTGAAAAGTTGAGTTCCGCATCTTCATTTAAAGTTGCCAAAAAACCATTTGGAGTAACTACTTCAACCTGTTCATTGGTTAGGTCAGCACCTTTTATCTCCATTGGTCCTGAAAAACTGTAGCTTACCTCAACCTTCTTTTCATCTCCAACTATTTTAAAGCGTAGATTTTTGAGATTGATAATAAAAATTGCAACATCTTCAAGCATACCACGAATTGAATCAAATTCGTGAGAGGCTCCTTCAATTTTAACACCTATAGGCGCATACCCAATAGTACTTCCAAGAAGCAACCTTCTAATAGGATGAGCTAAAGATACTGCATAACCAGTTTCAAATGGATAGGCAACTATACGCATCCTATTTTCACCTGTCTGCTCTATCTCAACCTCGCTCGGCATAAAGGGTGATGTCTTTATTCTGTTCACTAATTTACTCCTTACATCGGAACTCGAGATTTTTGATTACAAATGTATCAAAAACTCGCATTCGGTAAACGGAGTTTATGGTCAAGCATCAATAATGACCAAAAACTCGCAAAAAGCTCTTGTGCATTAGCACTCACTTTAAGAAAAAAGTGAAATAGTTCCACTTTTTCTTAACGCTTTTTGCCTCACTTTGAGAAACCAAACGCCATTAGCGAGAAAAACCCGACTATTAGGATCTCATTGGCTCTCAACTATTTAACTACTACTTGCTGTAAAGCTCGACGATCAATCGCTC
>CAZGCF010000016.1:0-10935 GCA_964524095.1 uncultured Campylobacterales bacterium
GGCTCTTGTAGCTTAACCTCTACTTTTAGAGGGGTTGGGAAAGGGGAGGATTACCTAATCATTAACTCATATAATTTTTCCAGCTAAATCATACTTAACAATAAAATGTTAAATAACATGGTGGAACACATAGATTATAGCACAAAACGTACTTTTTTACTAAAAATCACTTGGAAAATTTATAAAAAAATAGACTCATTTTCCTTCTCATTGGTTCCTAAAATTTCTTCATCAAACACATGCTTGTTTTTTAGTTTGACTATAGAAACAAAGTCCAATTTTTCATCTATCACTTTTTTGATCTCTTCTTTAAATTTAATGAGATTCGAGGGTGTAATATTTCCTCTGAATATAGACTTCTGATGATGTTTGAAATACTTTTTACAAATCTTAAAAACCTTAGTTACCCTATATTTTCCTGCATCCGTTTCCATATCGGCAATATCATAAAATACAAAAGCATAGTTATAGTTATAATTTTTACTCAACATTTATCCTTGAGTTTAAATGGTATAAATTCTTTCTCTTCCAACAAAAATTTTACTAATTTGTAGGCATCATATTTAATAGCACTCTTATAAGTAGTTTTACGTTTTAACTTTGGATGCAGAAATGGCTCATTGATTCGGTTCTCATAAGCTTCTATAAATATTTTTTTACCGGTTTCGTTAAGTAGTGCATAATTTAAACTTTTATCAAAATGTTTGGTTACCTGTAGCTTTTTGTTGTTAACCAGATCAAAAATCGTTTTAAAAACAATGACAGGTTTAAATACTTCGCACAGATCAAGGCTCAAACTAAACCTGCCTTCTCTCGGAGAGTGTAAAAAACTGATAGACTGGTTAAGATGCGTATGATAAATAGCCGAGATGGTTTTAGTATAAAGCAAAGTATTCCCAAAACTTACCAATGCATTGATAGGATTATCCGGAGGTCGTTTCACCCGTTTATTCATGATGAAATCTTTGGGTAAAAAATACTGGAAACTATCGTAAAACCGGTTCCATATCTGCCCTTCTACGAAGAGTATCTGTTTTATGTGTACTTCTTTTCCTAAAAATCCAGATACATCCTTTTTAAGCCAATCAAGTAATGGTTTTAACTCTTTTTTCCCATGTCTGTAATAATGATAGAGTACCTCATGAATATTATCTGCGATCCCCTGCACTATTGCTTTTGCTATAACCAACCGTTTATCAATATACGCCATACTTTGCCGTATAGTCAGATCACCACTGATCAACTGCTCTTTAGGGTAAAAACTGCCGCTATAATTTGAATGGTAGTTAAAAAAATGAATAGTGATTCCTGCCTTAGCTATGAAGTCCAAAAACTTGGTGTTTACAGTTACTTCGTTCATGCAATATAATTCTCTGGTATCTTCAATAGGCAGATAAAAATTACCCTTATTGTTTTTAAAAGCAATAGAGTTGTCTTTTCTCTTTAACTCGCCCATGCTAAATATATATCGTGTATGCTCTTTTGCCATCTTGACTCCTAAATAAAACAATACTCATAGTAGGCACATTTTTTACAATGTTTTTCAAATACAGGCTCCGGAGGCACAGACAGATCAATCAAATTGCCAATAGCGCTCAAAACTTCCAAAAGCTTCTTTTCATTTGCCTCATCAAGCTCTACATAATGCACTTTTTTGCTCTGCTTTTTCTTCTCTATAAACTCTATTTTCCCTTTTTTTACTACCCCTTTTAGTTTGAGCTTATACAGGTACAAAAGCACTTGCCACTTCACAGCCTCGAGGTCAGAGTCAGACTTTTTTATCTCAACCAGATACTCTTTGGTAAGCTTATCAATCTTAACATTATCGATAGAAAGTTCTCTCTTGCCGCCCTTCTCCTCACTGATCTCATGTAGTATTTTACCGATACGGACATCTTCACTGTTATCTTCCAGGTTTATTCTATTGGCATGGAGCCATAGTTTTGTTTTGCAAAAAAAGTAATAATTTACTAATGTTCCGTTTACTTTCATCATTTCTTCTTAGCTAAATAAAAATCCTGAAGAATCTTCTTTTTTAGGAATATGTACACCTTCATCAAAACTATAGTCAAGCTTTAATACACTGTAAAATAACCTCTCCTCTATTTCACTTGGTAAATGATGAGCATACTCTTTTTCCAAGTAATACGGTAAAGCTACTGTATATTCATAATAATCTCTAGAATCTATTTCCTCATTCATAAAATCATCATAGAGTAAATAATCATTTTTAGACTGCTCTATATCTCTTAAATCATAATTGTCAGCAGACTTCTTAATACCATCAAGCTTTTTAAGAGTCTCATCATATTTCAAATAAGCCTCATCAAACAGTCGTGTAATCTCATTTTTAATCGTTATATCACTCTCAAATAGCTTATCATAGACGATATTTAACCATCTAACATACTCTCCTAATTCAAAATAACCATCTTGTATGGTTTCAAAAGTCAAATCTAAAATCGTATCTCGATAAGGTAGTACATTTTTAACTTGATAGATATAGCATTCCCCTTTTCTCTCTACAGATTTTTTACGATTAACCCGTCCAAATCTTTGAATAAGTGAATCAATAGGGGCATTATCCGTAAACATAACATCAAAATCTATATCTAAAGAGACCTCTACAATCTGTGTGGCTACAAGTATAAAAGGTTTATCTTCTTTTAATTTTTTAAATATCAAATCCTCTTTTTTTGTTCTGTCTTGCTTTTTAAAAGTGGAATGATACAAAAGAATATCTTCTCTTTTTATTCCTAATTTTTTTAGTTCTCTATAAGTTTGTGTTGCATTTTTAACAGTATTTCGTATAATCAAAACATTTTTATTCGCTTCAAATTTTCCAATCATACTATCCAAGTTATCCTCTAAAAAACCATCTACCTTAAAAATCTCATTTGCCTTTTTCTCAAACAACTCTTTTTGCGTAATCAAAGGATAATTCTCTACACCTAAAAGTTTTTTTATCTGATTTGGAATAGAAGCACTCATCAAACAAACTCTAACACCCATCTCTTCACAAAGCTCAAAAAATCGTTTTAAAAATCCCATCAGTTTAAAATCATAAGCATGAATCTCATCAATGATAACAACTGAGTTCAAAAAGTTTTTTGTAGCAATGTTAAATCGTCCAATATTGATAAAATATTTGAGTAATGAATCTATAGTTGATACTGTTACAGGTTTATTAAAACTCTTACTAAGTAAAAAATCGCTCTTAAATATATCATCAACTTGTCCATTTTCTCGCTCATACTCTTTTTCTAAAAATATCTTGGCTGATGAGTGAATAAGCCCACACTCGCTCTTATCAAAAAAGTTTTGTACTCTCTCATAAAGTTTATTTGAGGTTGTCTGTGTTGGTAGAGTATAGATTATTTTAGAGTGTTGATTATAAAGGTTATTAATCGCCCAAAGTAGTGAACCTTCTGTTTTTCCCTCTCCTGTGGGTATCTCTACTAAAAGACTATTGGAATTAATAGAAAGATTATCTTGAAACTCTCGTAAGGTATCAAAAGAGAGATATGCCATAAACTCTTTTTTTGAAGGTTGAGTATTAAAAGTAATTGGTGTAACTGTATTACTAAATCTTGCACTTGCCAACCAATCAGCTAGATTTAGAATTCCTGAGACATAAGCATATAGCATTCTTAATTTATGGTTTGATTTTATATATTGTAAATCTGTCTCCATACTCTCTAGTTCTATTCGTATGTCTTTTTCAATCTCAAATTCAAAATGATAACCGCAACTCTTTTTTAGATAGTTCTCATAACTTCTCTTATATCCATTAAAAAACTTCTCTGCCTCATTTAAAAAGTTAAACTCAACATCTTTTACACCATAAGGCAGTAGAGTATGATGAGTAAGTGCAATAACCAACAAAAGATTAATATATCTTTCTCCTTCTAAAAAATCAAAATCTTCAATCCCCACAAGCACACTAGCAGAGTACAAAGAGTGATAAGATTTACTTCCATTACGTATAGTAGATTGAAACTCCTTTGTCGCCTTTCCCATATCGTGAAAATAGGCAGAAAAAAAGATTAAATCTTTAATT
The DNA here is from genome assembly GCA_964524095.1 of uncultured Campylobacterales bacterium. Lineage (GTDB taxonomy): Bacteria > Campylobacterota > Campylobacteria > Campylobacterales > Hydrogenimonadaceae > Hydrogenimonas. The sequence continues at coordinate 4,061 of CAZGCF010000016.1, forward strand.
TTGTTTTGACTAAACCCACTTATTTTAGCCACTCTATCTAATGAGCTATCATCTATAAGTTTTAGTGCTTCTTCTATAACCCACGCTGTATGAAGTTGCAGGTTTTGAGTGGCAATCATTTTGCCATCTTTTTCTATCTTTTTAGCAAGAATGTCCATTAGTAGAGTACCAAGCGATTATTAAACTCTAAATCTAAAAAACTCTCTACCTTATCTTTAAACTCTATTTCACAATTGATAAATTCAACTTGTCTAAACTCCTCTGTTACCTCTCTTGGGATTCGTTTACCCTTTTTATCAAAGCCTATAAATTTGGTAGCTGTAACATTTGACATTGGCAGTTCAATGGTGCTATGAAGCTCTTTAACAAATGCTTTATACTCTATCCCCTTATCTAAAAACAGTGAATCAATTCGATTACTTTTGTTATTAGATAACTCAATCTCTTCAATATCTCTAATGATAATCAATTCATCATCTAAGCCCAATGATGGTATATTTTTGGGTGCTTTTAAATTTTCTAAAATCTCCTGATAGAGAATCTCATTTTCTATTTTAAGATAGATGGTATAGTTGGGGATAAAAAGTTTATCTCTCCTTACAACACTTTTTCCTCGATTCTTCTTGTCTATGGTCTTATAAGACCACAAATCTTTCCCTCTACCCTCTATTTTATCAATAATAACAGATACTTCAATCATCTCACTCTCTAAAATTTCAAAAAACTCTTTTTGAGACTTTAGTGATATATTACAAAGCATTCCAATAATAGTCGCTTTAGGAGGAGCTAAAAAAGATTTATGATAAGTTCTAAAAAAAGGAATTCTAAAGGAGTTCATTAACCCCTCTACCCTAAATCGTATCACTCTCATTACTTACTCTTTAACATATCTTTATACTGCTCTAGTGCCTTATTAACTGTTGTTACATTTTCAAATACCTCTTTTATCTGCTCTTCATTGTTAAATACTCCTTTTGAGATGCCTATAGTCAAACGCTCAATACTATTATCTTCTATTGCCTCTTTAATATTCTCTATATTAATATTTCCCTCACTATCAACATCTAAACTATTTAATAAAAATGGATTACCTGTTTTTTGCTCGGCAATAATCACAAATTTAGGAGATATATCTTCAAGATTTCTAGCCTGTTTTGCTCCACCATTAAAGTTTTTTATAGCTTCTAAAAATATATTTAACCTCTCTACTCTCTCCTCTTCATTCAATATCTCTGTCACTTCATAAGAGTACTCATCTACCTCATTACCAATATGGGCTGTATTTACCATAATATTGCCTCTCATAAAGTTCATGGTATCTATCTCTACTTGAACAATATTTCCACTTTTTTCATTCTCTTTTTTAGGTTTTTGTTTTCTTGTTAAGTAGTCATACTCCCCTTTATAAGGCAAAATAGAGATAAGAGGTGTCACTTTCACAGGAGACCATCTTCTTGTTGCTTTAGGAAACATATATCCAAACAAATCTAAATCAACAAACTTTTTAAAAGCTGTCTCTTTATGAGTCGCCCAATTTTTAGAATTATTTAAATCAACCGTTTTACCTGCATCATCAATTCTAAAAGTAGGCTCTCCTTTCTCATCTACTTCAGTAATTCTTGCACCAAGTTGTAAAAGTGTCTCTTTAAGGTATCGTCTAAGTGCTTGACCAGAGACATACGCAAACTCATCACCTTTTGCATTGGCTATTTTTTTCATAACCGTTACATTTCCACCTGTTCCCTCGCCACCATTGAGTGATGCTACATTTACTTTTGTGATATACGCTATATTTAAAAACATTATTTATCTCCTTTATTTGATTTGGCATCTATATTTATCTATTGCATAGATAGCAATATAATCTCGAACAATCTCCCAATTTGGTTCAATATCTTCTAACGTCTCACTCAATGACTCATTAAACTCTTTAGAAAACTTCGCTTTATCCTCATTTTTAAGTATGGAGAACTTCAAATCTTTAAAATAAGCAATCAACTGCTTATAGTTTTTGACATTTCTAAGCTTAAAAAGTAAATCTTTATCGCCAAGTTCTGCACAATAGTGACCAATACCATCACCAAGTTTTTTTGATTGTTCATGAATGTTCATATCTTTTTCTCCTAATAGTTTTTTTAAATAGAGTTTTTCAAACTCAAAAAGCTTTTTACCAAATGACCATGACTTTGAATCATTTTTCAAAATATTAAAACTTGTCAAATAGTATACTTCTCTTAAAGTTGAAAAGTTAAGCAACTTTTGACACCATCGTTGTAGATTTAAGTTAACCTCTTTATCACCTTGTGATTTAGAAAAAACAACCAAAATATTGGCTAAATAATCAAAAAGTTCACTCTCTTTCAAGACCTCAAAAAACTTAATAAGCTGATAGGCTTTTGTATATTCATTAAAAGAGGTTTTAAATGTTCCATCATCTGTATAGACTACAAAAGTAATCTGTTGCAAAGCATCATAAATCTCTTTTTTGGTTGCTTTTCTTCGTCTATTTGCTTTTTCATACTGCTCTTCTATATGATAGATAATGGAGAAGAGATACATAAAGAATTTAACTTCAAACTCTGCTTCACTATTTGAGATATAGAAGTTTTTATTGTGTATACCATCAGCTGATAATCTTTTATAAAAATCTATATTTGTTCCAATAGTTTTTAAATCCCCTTTTTTATCTCTAATTTTTACATTCTCATCATCAATATTTAGAAACTCTTTAAACTTTTCCAATGCTTTTAAGTTAGAACTATTTGGATAAATAAAATAGTCATAGTTATAAAATCGTTGTACTCTTCCTCCAAACCAATAGATTAGAGCTTCCCATTTATTTATAGATTTTATAGATGATGACTTTATCTTTTTTGTACTACTTTTAATTTGTTTCTTACCAGGAATCATGTCATGAAAAGGACTCTGTCCATCTTCAAATGAATGAATTTTTGAATTTAGACCTACCTCTTGATTATCAGTTATATAATCATAAAAATTATTAATTGCTTCATCTATAGTAATATGTTTTACTAACTTAATATTTTTTTTCAAAGGAGAACCATCTTTTTTAAAAATTGGCTCATAAGATAAGTTCTGATTTTTTTTGAAAATATCAAAGTTATAATTATCTCCAAAAGTGACTAATCTATTAAACAACTCTTTATCGGAAATTGTAGGCTCTATCCATTCTAAAATTCCATTTCGTGCATCATTTTTGTGCCCACCTTTTGTATCAAACTTTTTATCCATTTTAAAGGTTTGACTCTTCTCATCAAAAAACCACCTTGAGTTATCTGTTTGATGAACAACTTTTAGATCTTTTAGAAGTCCTTCTCTTACTATCTGAAAATAAATCTCTTCCGATTTTTGAACATCCATACCCAATACCAAAGAAGAGCTATTAAACTCTATTTCAATTTCCAAATTTTTATCTTCTAAAAATTGATATAAATTAACAATTCCATTATTAAAAAACATATCTTTAGGCTGATATTTCTTAACCATTATTTTCATATACAAAACCCTCCCCCAAACGAGTTTTTCTCCCCCAGCCCACAAGCCAACGCAATAAACGCCAACTTCTGAGAGAGTTCATCCTCATTAGGCACAATCCTAAACTTATTACCAAAGAGTCGTATGCTTTTGCCGTTTTTAATGATCTGTATATTTTGTGGTACACGATTTTTAACCTCTAAGAGTTGGATAAAATTTTGTTCACTTTTTATAGGTTCACCGTAAAAACTCTGGTATTTCTTTTCAAGATTGTCATGCAGCTGCTTTTGCAGTTTCATAATGTCACCATCTTTTTCCATCGTCCAGAACAACCCATTTTCTATGGAAACGACGACCGGAGTCGCACTGTATAACTCACTGATGAAAAATTGTTTTACCGCTCTTTTGTATGTATCTATGACTAAAAAGTTCGGATTATCTATGTTTTGTCGCAGTGTTTGAGAAAGCGCATTTATGAATTTTTCATCTAATGAGCGTAAAACAAATTGGTAGGTATTGCCCTTTTTGTATATTTTCTCTTTCTCTATGGGGTAGAAGTTAGCAAAGCTATAATGTTTAAAACCCTGTTTTTTATGTAACTCTTTAAGCTCTTCGGTTTTTGACATCGAAAAACTTATGTATTTACTTATCATTTCAAAACTCTCTTTGAAAGCTATATCATTTTTTATGTATGCCGTGCATGTCAGTTCAAAATATTTCAAATTTTTCCTTTTCAATTAAAATATAAAATAGATTATATCACAACCAAAACGACACCTTTATGTCATCTTTAAATCCTCATCTCTATAATACTCCAAATCACGCATCAACTCTTCCCTTAACCACTTAGGCTCCAACACAAAAATATTTGGCAGCCAACTCTTAATAGCAGGTAAGATCTCCAGCTTGTGCGTAATGGTATAATGCATCTCCAAACCACCATCATGGTGTCTGTCGTAAACCTTTTGGGTCTTATGTAGTCTGATATCTTCAAAATAGTGAGCGACTTCCGGCTTGATGTAGAGCTTTACTAAAATACCCTCTTTACCACTTTCCGACCAGACACTCTGAATGTTGTCAGCCTCTTCTTGCATCTTTTTAGTAAGAGTTGTTTGGATGTTCGTCTGTTTGAAATCCTTCATCAAAGAGAGATTGAACTTTTTGATCACATCATCTTTGTGATCTCTGGAGACAAGATACCATCGGCCGTTTTCGGTATAGAGCTTAATAGGATCTATTTCCCTTTGGGTTGCAGATTTAGTTTTAGTATAGGTAAAAGTACAACGGACCTCTCTGTCCAAAGCCTCCACTATCTTTTGTCCCAACTCCTTGGGTAGCCGGTTATACTCGATGGCAAAACTGACCATGTCCTTGGAGAGGTTTGATTTTTCCAAACATGTTGCGTCTATCTGTAAGTTGTGAGCAAAGGAACTGAGAAGGGTATGGTTAAGAGGATTGAAGGTTGTATCTAAAGCATTGGTATCTAACGACCACTTGCCGTGCTTGTTACGAAGAGGAATGACCGTAGCGATCTTTTTCATGTCCCTCAAGAGAGTACGGGAAGAGACCTTGTACTCCTGTGCAACAAGTGAGCCTTGCAGCTCTTCAAGAGCATAAAGGCGTTTAATAATATGGAATTGTCTAAGGGTCGGTTGTTCTTTTTTTTGGTATGGCATAGAAAATTATAGCCAAAAATAGAACAAATAAAAGGTGTTAAACCACCTCCACCTTCTCAACCACATCCAACCCGAATCCTGCAAGCCCTACGAACTCTGTGTCTTTGTTGGTCGTAAGCAGGTTGATGTTCCTGATGCCCAGGTCTTTGAGTATCTGAGCGCCTACTCCAAACTCTTTTGCCTGCTCATGGGAGATGATCTTTGTGTCCAGGAATATCAGTACACCGCCATTCTGCTTCAGATAATCTATAGAGTTGTTCAGTGCATTAAAACGTTTGTCATCCAGAATGAGGTTAATGTCTGTACCGATGTTGTGGAACTTTACATTAGCTGTTTCATGTGACTTATAGAACTGTATCACTGTATGTGTTCTCTCTAAGTGATCTTGATAGATGATCTTTTCTACTTTTGTACCTCTGAGTTCGCACTCCTCTTCAGATATACGTTTCACCAACTTTTCATTTGCCAGACGATACTCAACAATATCGGAAATGTAAACGATAGTCATATCATGCTCTTTGGAGAAGATCTCAAGGTCATCCATCCGTGCCATTTTCCCATCATCTTTGATGATCTCACAGATGACCGCTGCAGGTGCAAGCCCGGCAAGTTTACAAAGATCTACAGAACCCTCTGTATGTCCGGTACGTACCAGCACACCGCCATCTTTGGCAATAAGCGGGAAAATATGCCCAGGACGGACAAAATCATCTGCTACAGTCAAAGGATTTGCAAGCTTGGAGATACAGTCATCTCTCTCAGCGGCAGAGATACCTGTCTCTGCATTTGCAGAGTCTATAGAAACAGTAAAAGCTGTTTCATGGTTCGAGACATTCTTTGCCACCATTGGCATAAGATCCAATTTTGTAGCCATCTCTTTGGTAATAGGCGTACAGATAAGCCCTCTGGCCTCTTTTGCCATGAAATTCACCATATCCGGTGTAGAGAAAGTAGCAGCATAAACAAGATCACCCTCATTTTCACGATCCTCATCATCCATCATGATAACCATCTTTCCTCTTTTAACCTCTTCTATCGCTTTTTCTACTCTTTTTATCGCTTCTGTTGACATCTGATTCCCTCAAGTTTTCATACTATAATAGTTATATATTTTTTATGTATTATACCTACTGCTACTTCAATTATACAAATTTTTTATTTTTTTTAAAAAAGCTCTTGACAAGTGAAACATTTGGTGCTATAATGCCGTCCACATAAGCAATACGACTTATGAAGATTGGGGTATCGCCAAGCGGTAAGGCATTGGTTTTTGGTACCAATATTCGGGGGTTCGAATCCCTCTACCCCATCCATAAGATTTAATCTTGGTTTAAGTAAATCAAGATACAATCTCAAACTTCAAATGTCGCGGGATAGAGCAGCTTGGTAGCTCGTCGGGCTCATAACCCGAAGGTCAGAGGTTCAAATCCTCTTCCCGCAACCAAAACGAAATTTATTCAGTCACTTCTATAACTTTCAAAACAAGATCTACATAATTTCATTATAAAAATGAGAAAACTTTTTTTATTTAACGCGGGATAGAGCAGCTCGGTAGCTCGTCGGGCTCATAACCCGAAGGTCGGTGGTTCAAATCCACCTCCCGCAACCAATTTAACCCCCTAAAACAAGACGTTTCAGAAGATTTCAACCGCCCATTCAAATCATAAGTGCAATTTCACCTCAATCAAGCAGCTAATTCCTTAG
>CAZGCF010000017.1:0-10790 GCA_964524095.1 uncultured Campylobacterales bacterium
AAACACCAATTTACTCATAGATTCCATTGGATCAAACTTTTGTAATGAGCAACTCATAAAGAGTTCATCCTCAATATAGCGTACAATATCCTTACCTATCTGAGCATCTATGTCAAATATATGTATCGCCTCCAAAAAATCATGCTTATATTGATCATCGTGATAGAAATTTTCTATTACAGATTTTAACCTTTCAAAGAAGTTTAAATCGTACTCCAAAAGCTCTAACCCATTCTCTTCATTCATCTCTACATTTTCAGACTCTATATTATCTTTAAAATCATCTAATGTATCAACTTCACTTATAGGCTCTATATCTGTATCGATACTATCTAAATCGAATGCTAACCCAAAATCATCATCATCGTCATCAACTACATCATCATCTAACATATCATCATCTAAAGATGATTCAGAGATTGTAGCAATTTGTGAAAACCATAAACCATCTTTTGAAAATACTGCAACAAACAGAACCCCTTTTTGGTGCAAAACAGCCAATATAGGAGTGTTTGTTAAATTTGGTTTTACCTTTTCATACATCATTACAAATGGAGAAAATATAAAATCCATTTCTATAGCTTTATGCTTCTTCTCAAACCATTTCATCTCAACCAAAGAGACATATGCCAACCAACTCTCATCTATGCAAATTGTATGCACAAGTGAACTTCTTATACCAAACTTATCTAGATCCTGTTTTGAACAGCCTGCAATAGCCCCCTGATTTGTAGTGTCCAACATTGTAACAAGGTAGGTTTTAGGATATGTTTGCGTTATCTCTTTATACCAATTAACCAACTCTTGTTCACGCTTTTTACCCTCATACGTTTGTCTTACTTCAATAACTACACCATCTTTTTCAATATATCCAAACGCCGCTTCAAGTATCTCTCCATGTGCATAAAACAGAAGTAAAGTTTTTGGCCATAAATAGCGCTGTAGTTTTATCACACCTTACCTTTTTTATTTTAAGTACGTTTATATTAAACTATTTTTGCTTAATATGGGTTTTTCCATATATTGATTCATACAACTTCTCAAACTTTTTATATATCTCATTAGCCTGATCTTTTAAATTTGATTTTGTCAATTTTGAAGATGGTAAAAGTGAGTATCTATCGATCATAACCTCACACATCATCTTGATTCTTATTTTGTCAGGCTCTTTTATCGGTGGATTATTGGCTATAGCCTCAATCTGCTCCAAATAGGCTTTACCCTCTTTTATATAATCGACAAATTTTTGTGCAATTTCAGTCTGTTTCATCACTGTTAGCGCTAATCGATTGTATGGATCTAGTTTATATGCATCTTTAGCCAAAACTAGTGCTTGTTCATACTCTCCTGACATATAGTACCACTTCGCTTTAAAAGCTTTTTCATAAGATGGATTTGTAAGCGCAAATAGAACCATTAAAAGTAAAACCAGAATAGAGAGGGCTAAAAAGAGAAGTTTAGACTGCATGCTTTAGCATCCTCTCTTTGAGATACTCTTTTGCCTCATCTTTTGACATATCACTCATATAGATAGGTTCAGATACATAAAAATCGATAATCCCAAAAGGTTTTGGAATTGTGAATCGATCCCAACTTGAAGCTCTCCAATAGCATTGTGGGTGACAATTGAAAACAACAACAGGAATATCCGCTTTTTTTGCTATAACAACAGCACCGTCAGATATTGAGTGTCTCGGTCCTTTAGGTCCATCTGGTGTTATCCCAATATTTTCATCTCTTTTTACACTCTTTAATGCTGAAATCAGAACCTTTGCCGCCCCTTTTCGTGTAGAGCCACGAATAGATTTCATTCCAAAAAGTTTTATTACGCGAGCAATAATTTCGCCATCAAAATGGTCGCTTATCATTACATTAATAACTCTTGCAATACCTAGTTTCCTATAGATAAATGGAGCCATTAAGAGTTCACCATGCCAAAATGCAACCACTATTGGAGAGTCTGGAATATCACCACTAAAATGCCACCTCTTTTTAGAGGTAATATATAAAAACCACATAAAAAGCCATATTATGGGTGGTAGTACCAAAACTCCAATTTTTCTAATGATCTTTTTACTCAACCAAAACTCCAAAGTTTGATAGGCGACCAGCCTCAGTGATCTTAACAGAAGCTATTTTCCCCAAAAGCTCTTCACTCCCATCAACTTGTACCATTAGATTGTTACTGCTTCTTCCAGCTACCTTACCACCAGGTTTCAACTCTTCAAAATAGATATCTACAACCTTACCAACCCTTTGGCTCTTCATCTCATCAAGCAACTCATTGTGACGCGACTGAAGTTGTGTTAAACGTTTAGAGCCAATCTCATCAGGTATCTGATCTTCATAATCTTTTGCAGGAGTTAGAGGTCTTGGAGAGTATTTAAAGCTAAATATCTGCTCAAATCTAACCTTCTCAACCACATCCATTGTATCTTTAAAATCCTCTTCACTCTCCCCCGGAAATGCTACTATTATGTCAGTACTTATCGATACATCAGGAACCATTTGGCGAAGTTTTAGTGCCCTATTAAGAAACCACTCTTTTGTATAACCCCGTTTCATTGCCTTTAAGATTTTTGTTGAACCACTCTGTAGAGGCATATGCATAGATTTACAAATCTTTGGATTGTTAGCAAACTCTTCTAAAAACTCATCATCCATATGAAGAGGATGCGGTGATGTAAAGCGTATTCTCTCTACACCATCAACTTCACTGACCAATCTTAATAGTTTAGTAAAGTTGATCTTTGGATGCTCTCCACTAAAACGGCGACCATAATTGTTTACATTTTGACCTAAAAGGAATATCTCTTTTGCACCACTTTTAACAGCCTTCTCTACCTCTTTTATGATCAGATCGGCTGGAATTGAGATCTCTTCACCGCGGGTATGAGGAACTATACAGAAGGTGCACTGCTTATCGCAACCTATTGATATGTTTATATAAGCTTTATATAGAGAGCTTCTAAAGTCACCAAATGCATACTGACTCTCATCATAGCTTATATCAACCTCTACAGCTTTGGGCTTATGTAAAACCTGCGTAATTTTACTGACATTTCTTGCACCAAGCACAAAGTCAACAAATGGTGCTTTTTTTATGATCTCTTCACCCAGATGGCTTGCAGTACAACCGCAAACACCAATTTTTGCACCCTCTTTCTTACGTTTGTTAAAAACTCCTATCTCACTAAAGAGTTTATGTACCGGCTTCTCTCTGACACTGCAAGTATTGATCAATATAAGATCTGCCTCTTCTAATCTCTCAGTTAACTCATACCCCTCTTTATAACTTAGCTCTGCAATTATATGTTCACTATCGCGAACATTCATTGCACAGCCGAGAGTCTCAATATAAAACTTTTTTGCCATATCAGCTATCCTGCTTATGACAGAATATGAGCCTCATAAAGATAATCATTCTCATCAAGACCGTAACGAACCTCTTTGAAATATACACTTAAACCTTTTCCTTCAAAGTATTCAACCATCTCCATTAGATCTTTATGTGAGTTTTCACGATCGAAATAGAATATTTTTTGCCCCTCTTTTTCGATCTCTTTTTCAATCTTCTCAAGAGTAATTGTTTTAGGTTTAGCTTTCAATTCTGCTCTTACTGCTTTAAGTTCCATAGACCCTTCCTCGTTTTTATGTGCATTAATTAATGGCTGATTGTATCAAAATAAAAGTAAAGCTTTTATAAATGTTAAAGATTGCTTTCAGTATAATTAACTCTCTAGTAAGTCTGCATAGCTCTACTGCAACAATAAAATCACCTAAAATTATAGAAGGAACTGTTAAAGATATGGAAAAGGTCATTGATATTATCGACTCTATTGCCCATGAAAAGGGTTTAGAACCAGAATCGGTTAAAAAAGCGTTCAAAACAGCAGTAGTTCAAACTGCAAAACGCATAGTTTGCGAAAATTGTGACTATGAGGTAGAGATAGATGAGAAGAGTAAACAATATAACCTCTATCAAAAGATCACTGTTATTGACTCAAACGATAAACGTCTAGAAGAGGAGCCAGAAAAATATATCTCTTTAACTGAAGCAAAAGAGATTGATCCTGATGTTGAGATTGGCGATGAATTGACTAGTGAAATCAATTTAGAAGATTATGGTAGAAGTGCAGCAGTAGCACTCTTTCATGAAATAGAGTACCATATTCAACGTTTTGTAGAAGAGCAGATGTTTAATAAGTACAAAGCTATGGTAGGCACTATAGTTAATGGTCCAGTCACACGAGTCGATAATGAGCAAAATACTTATATAGAGATTGATGAAGTTCGAGCTGTATTGCCAAAACGAAACCGTATAAAGGGTGAAAGTTTTCGCGTCGGAGATACAATAAAAGCTATTTTGAGATATGTTGGAATAGATAAAAAATTTGGCATTCATTTAGAGGTTTCACGCACTATGCCAAAATTTTTAGAAGAGCTGTTAAAACAAGAGGTTCCAGAAATAGCAGATGGTTTAGTTGTTATAGAAAAATCGGCTAGAATTCCTGGAGAGCGTGCCAAAGTAGCTTTGACAGCTACTAGCCCAAGAGTTGATCCTGTTGGTGCTACGGTTGGTGTTAAAGGTGTTAGAATTAATGCAGTTAGCAAAGAGCTAAATGGTGAAAACATTGATTGTATAGAGTACTCGCCTATTCCTGAAATATTTGTAGCAAGAAGCTTGAGTCCAGCTATTATAAATAGCGTAAAAATTGAGAATAGTAAAGCGATAGTAACACTACCTAGCGATCAAAAGTCTAAAGCGATAGGAAAGAATGGCATAAATATTAGATTAGCATCAATGCTGACCGGATACCAGATAGAGTTAAATGAGATTTCAGTCAGTAGTGGCAATGAAGTAAAATCGGATGAAGAAAAACAGATAAATCCAGATGCTCTAAAAGCACTCTTTGGAGAATAGTGAAGTTAGGAGTTTTAACTCCTAACTCTTAATGCCTACTCTTAAAATAGGGATTTAACTTCAACAAGATCAAATCTGCTAAAATATTCCCAAGAAGTGTCAAAAATGCTGTAATAATCAATATTCCCATAATCACTGGATAGTCTCTACTTAACGCTGACTGGTAAAAGAGTAACCCCATTCCATTTATAGAGAAAATCGACTCTATAATAACACTTCCACCAATAACACTAGGTAAAGAGAGCCCTAAAATTGTTATGATTGAGGGAAGTAGATTTGGCATAATAAATTTTCTTCTGACCACTCTCTCATCTATACCTCTAGCTTTGGCAAAAAATATATAATCACTCTTCAAAATCTCTAGCGTAAGTGATCGTATATACATAGTCAATCCGCCAATTCCACCAAATACCATAACAAAGATAGGCAAGCATAGATGCCAAGCCTGATCTAGCCACTTTGCTACACCCTCTTTGGGTTCAATACTCTCTAAACCATTTATTGGAAACCACCCTAGTTTTAAACTCAAAAAGAGTATCAAAAGTAGAGCAAGATAGAAAGAAGGCATGGCAAAACTTATCAAAGATAACTGCTTTATAACTTTATCTTCCAAACTTTGCTGTTTTAATGCAGATCTTATTCCAAGCCAAAGAGAAATAAAAAAGATAAAAGAGAGCGATACTAGATTGATTGTTAATGTTATAGGAAGTCTATTGGCTATCTCATCAATTACAGCTTTTCCACTTGCAAAAGAGAGCCCAAAATCTAAATGGAGCATAGCCCAAAACCAACGCAAATACTGCTCAAAAAGAGGCTTATCTAAACCATAAATGGACTTAAGATGCTCTATAGACTCTTTTGTGATATTTGGATTTAACTCACCAGCAGAAAGAAAACTGTTTGGAGCTAAATGTATAGCAAAAAAGGAGATAAGAGAAATTAGTATTAGCATACTAAAAAGATAGAACACTTTTTTAAAAATTATCTTCATTTTCTAAAACCAAAAAACCATAGTTAATCTCTTTTTTATCTATTTGACAAAATATTTAATAGCATTATAACTATTTTTACTCTATAATTGAACATAATTTTATCATAAAGAGAATAGTCAATGGAGTTTTTCAACAATATAAATATCATCTTTTTCTTATCGGCCTATTTAATCGGTGGAATACCATTTGGTTTGATATTGGCAAAAATTTTTGCTGATGTAGATATAAAAAAGAGTGGAAGTAAAAGCATTGGTGCAACAAATGTTTTACGTGTTGTAAAAGAGAAGAACCCCAAACTGGCAAAAAAGCTTGCTATAGCAACTATTGTGCTTGATGCTTTTAAAGGCATTGCGGTACTTACTATTGCTAAACTTATGGGAGTACCTGATGCAACATTGTGGGGAGTTGCTGTTCTTGCCGTTGCCGGGCACTGCTTCAGCCCATACCTTATGTTTGAAGGTGGCAAAGGGGTAGCTACGGGAGTTGGAGTATTGGCATTTATGTTGCCTGATATTACAACTATTGCTTTAATTGTTTGGTTTATTCTTGGTAAAGCTTTGAGAATATCTTCACTAGCCTCACTAGGTGCACTATCTGCTCTTATTATTGCAAGCTATGTAATCTATCCTGAGATTCCAAATATCTACTCTCATGCTCCAATATGGATTATTGCAATAATTGTAGTTTATAAACATATACCCAATATTATTCGTCTTATAAAGGGTCAAGAGAAGCGTGTAGCATGACAATCTCTATTCAAAACCTCTCATTTGAAGCAATATTAGGAATTCTTGATTTTGAACGTATCTCTCCTCAACGAATAGAGGTTGAGTGCGAAATAGATTACCAGTTTATAAAAGAGAAAAAAAACTTTATTGACTATGCAGAGATTGCCAATTTAATAGAATCGACAATGAAATCTGAAAAGTTTTTTCTTATTGAAGATGCTATAGAGAGTCTTTTTCCACTTTTAAAAGATAAATATCCTCAAATTGAAACAATGAAAATCACTATTTGCAAACCTGACATAATGCCTAATTGTCGGGTTTTAGTTAGCGATTTTCGCTCCTTTCTTTAATTTTTTTTGAATTAGAGTTTAAATCAATCTAAAAATATGCTATAATCCTGCTTAAATTTCACACCTTAAGGACTGCTAATATGCGTATATTGATTGTAGAAGATGAAACCACTGTAAACAAAACTCTTTCAGAAGGGTTAAATGAATTCAACTACCAAACAGATTCGGCGGAAAATTTCAAAGATGGTGATTACTATCTAGATATTCGTAACTACGATCTGATTTTGGCAGATTGGATGTTACCAGATGGAAGCGGGTTAGAGTTGATTCAGAAGGCTAAAGCAAACAATCCAAAAACAGCTGTAATTATCCTTTCAGCACGCGATGATAAAGAGAGTGAAATTGAAGCTCTAGAAGCTGGTGCTGATGACTACATTAAAAAACCGTTTGACTTTGATATTCTAATCGCTCGAATCAAAGCGCGACTAAGATTTGGTGGAAGCAATGTTATTGAGATAGATTCTCTAAGCATCAATCCTCAAGAGGAGAAGGTTGTCTATAAGGAAAAAGAGATTGAGCTAAAAGGTAAACCTTTTGAAGTTCTTACACATTTAGCACGACATAGAGATGAGATTGTATCAAAAGAGCAACTTCTTGATGCAATTTGGGAAGAGCCTGAATTGGTAACTCCAAATGTAATTGAAGTTGCAATCAACCAAATTAGACAAAAAATGGACAAACCTCTAGGTATCCAGACAATTGAAACGGTTCGACGACGCGGATACCGATTCTGCTATCCTCAAAAAAATAGCGAAGATTAATATCATAAAACTCTACAAACAAGAGGGAGATGAAAAGTCCTCCCTCCATTTCATCTTTCAATAAAGGCACCAAATGGTTGCTAACCATTCTATACGCAATCAATTTCTTACGCAATTAATAATAGCATCTTCTATTCTTCTTATCATATTCTCTACTATGCTATATGCATACATTAAACAGTCAATCTATGATGAGTTGACAGGGCAACTAGTAAAAGAGGCGCGCTATATTGTACAAACATTTCCTAACTATGAAGAGGGGGAGAAGATAGATGCCAAAAACTTAAAAACTGCTCTTCAAATTAGCGCAAAAGTTATACCTCCTCCTTACCACTTCTATAGCTCAATAGAGTGGCGTGAACGCGAATTTAATGGAAAATATTTTATAGATCTTATATATCCATATAACTTTAAATCTCAAACTTATCTACTTGTCAGTAAAGATATAACCAATATAAAAGGTATGTTAAAAAAGATACTTAGATCAATTATAATAATAAACTTAATTAGTTTAATCTTAATTGTACTATATGCATTTGGTCTCTCTGCTATGCTGTTAGTGCCTATTACAAGACTTACCAAAAAACTCTCTTCTCTAAATGAAAACTTTCTTACAACAATAGATATAAAAACTCTACCTGAAGAGTTTATACCTCTTGGTGAATCTATCAATAAACTAATAAATAGAATTCAAACATTTGTTAAATATCAAAAAGAGCTTTTTATTGGTGCCGCTCATGAGTTGAAAACACCTCTAAATGTAATGAAATTAAAAAATGATGTAACACTCATAAAAAAGCGTGAACCAGAAAAGTATATTGAAGCACTAAAGCTTTCAAATAAGACAATTTTGGAAATGAACCAAATGATAAGCTCAATATTAGAGATAGGTCGTCAGGAAGGTGCTCATTTTGAATTGCCTCAAACTATAGATATAATCGATTTTATTCGAAAAAAAGGTGAAGATTTTGTCCTTTTGGCAAAATCGGAAAATAAGATATTGCAACTCGATTTAAAACCAAAAAGTGTCGTTGGTTGCATACAAACTACTCTTCTTAATCAGATATTACAAAACTTTCTTCAAAATGCCATTAAGTTTACTCCTGAAGGTAAAAAGATACTACTAAAAACGAGACAATATGATGAGAATAAAATAAAAATTGAAGTAATTGATGAAGGACCAGGAGTTGATGAGAGTATAGATCTCTTTGCACCATTTAAAAGAGTTGGAAATGCACCTGGTGCAGGATTGGGACTCTTTTTAGCTAAATCTGCCGCTGACGCAATGGGAGCACATATCTCAATTAAAAATAGAGAAGATGGAAAGAGTGGAGCTGTAGCTATGCTTATTTTAACTACAAATCCACAATGTGAAATCCCCAAATAGGCTAAATCATAGTTGTATATAGAAACTTTTTAATGTATAGCTAAGGATTTATAGGATATAAATCTCAAAAATTTAATTCGGAAGGTTATAAGATGGCATTGATGATTACTGATGAGTGTATTGCTTGTGATGCATGTAGAGATGAGTGTCCAAATGGAGCAATTGAAGAGGGTGATCCTATATATGTTATAGATCCGGACAGATGTACAGAGTGTGTTGGACACTATGATGAACCAGCTTGTATAGCAGTATGCCCAGTTGACTGTATTATTCCTGATCCAGATAATGTTGAAAGTGTTGAAGAGCTAAAATTTAAATTTGAGCATCTACAAAACGAACAGTAATGGCTAAACGCACCACCATCATTGATATTGGATCTAACTCCGCCAGGATGGTGGTGTTTGAGAGAACCAGTAGATTTGGCTTCCACCTAATCAATGAGACAAGAAGTCGTGTACGAATAAGTGAAGGGGCTTACGATAACAATGGTTATCTGCAACCAGATGCTATTGAAAGAGCTATCTCTGCCTTGTCTCAATTCCTAAAGATTGCACAAAGCTATAAAACACACAAAATCCTTTGCGTTGCAACTTCAGCAGTAAGAGATGCCCCAAATAAAAAGTATTTTCTCAAAAGAGTTGAAAAAGAGTTAGGACTTAAAATAAAGGTCATAGATGGTAAAAGAGAGGCTTGGCTTGGAGGAGTTGCCACAGCCAATCTTTTACCCATTACAGATGGCATTACAATCGATATTGGTGGTGGTTCTACAGAGCTTGCTCTAATAAAAGATAAAAAAATCATTGAAACTATATCTCTAGATATTGGTACTGTAAGATTAAAAGAGCTCTTTTTTGATAAAAAGGTACCTATTGAAACAGCAAAAGAGTATATAAAAGAGTCTCTATCTAAAATACCAGAAAGATTTAAATCTGAGCAGGCAATTGGTATAGGTGGCACAATTCGTGCAATTGCAAAAGCTATAATGCAGAGAAATGAGCACCCAATTGATAAGGTACATGCCTTCAGCTTTTCAATCAAAGATGAAGGAAAGTTTATTCAGAAAGTATCTCAATCACCAATAATGAAACTCAAAAAGTTTGGAATAAAAAAAGATCGGTTAGATACTATTCGACCTGGAGCACTTATCTTTTGGAGTATATTGGAGAAGATAGAGGCTAAAAGGGTTATAAGTAGCGGTGTTGGAGTAAGAGAGGGTCTCTTTTTAAGCGATCTTCTTAGAAATAGCAACCACCAATTTCCGCATAACTTCAATCCAAGTGTTAGAAGTTTGCAAGATCGTTTTTCTATAGATAATAGACTATCTGCAAACATCTCTTCTACAGCAGAGGCTATTTTTGATGCTCTACAAGAGCCTTTTAACCTTCCAAAGAGTGCAAGAGAGCATATAAGAGTAGCCGCAAAACTCTCTCAAATAGGTATAGGTTTAGACTTTTACGGTTATCATAAACATAGTGCTTATATGATTATGAACAATCTTAACTATGGATTTACTCATGAAGAGATGATTTTAATTGCTACCCTTATACGCTTTAATAAGCGTAGATTGCCAAAAAACAGTTTTACTCGTCCATATAAAAAACTCTTACCAGATGAAAAAAGACTCTCTTGGCTTAGCTATATTGTTTCA
>CAZGCF010000018.1:0-10441 GCA_964524095.1 uncultured Campylobacterales bacterium
TTGCATATTGGGGTATATCATCTCTATTTTCCAATATTTGAGAAAAACCTATTATTGCATTTAGAGGCGTTCTAAGCTCATGACTCATTCTTGATAAAAAGATCTCTTTTGCTCTATTTGCTGTAACTGCTTCCTGTCTTTTGTTGATTAGTTCAGTAATATCATATCTAACAGCTATAAACTCTATTATATCACCACTTTTATTTGTAATAGGAATAATTGTAGAGTCAACATAATAGTATGAGCCATCCTTCTTTCTATTTTTTATTATCCCTTTAAACACTTTTTTTGAGAGTATTGTTTCCCACAACTCTTTAAACAGAGATTTTGGAGTGTCGGGATGTCTTACTATATTGTGGGGTTTTCCTATCAATTCATCTCTGCTATAACCACTGATTTTGCAAAATTTATCATTAACAAAAGTGATTTTACCATGAATATCTGTTTTTGAGACTATAGCTGTCTCATCCAAAGCTTTTCTGTATTGTTCTAATAAGTGAATATTTTGCTCATGCATATAATAACCTTCTTAATGCTTTTGTTGATAGTCTCATCATTTTAAAATGTATAGAAATGTATTATATGCAAAAGCAACTATCGTTCCATTTTAATCTCTTTCTTCTTCAATCAGTTTTAAGATAGATGGTAGCTCATTGCTCTCATCTTTAAACTTCTCTTTTATCTCTAGAAAATCATTTAAATTATTTAAAAATAGATCTAAAAGTTTACTATCAAAATGTGTATTAGAGCCATCTTTCATTATTTTAAGAGCAACATCTAGATCAAGTGCTGGTTTATATACACGTTTAGATGTAAGAGCATCAAACACATCTGCTATTGCAACTATTTTTGCATAGATATGTATCTCATTCCCTTTTAGTCCATAAGGGTAACCGGTTCCATCAATTTTTTCATGGTGTTGAAGGGCTATTATTTTCCCTGCATTGATAACAGGATATTTTTCTGCACCTTCTAATATCTTTCCTCCAATAATAGTGTGAAGTTTCATTATTTCAAATTCATTCCCTTCAAATCGTCCAGGTTTTAATAAAATTTTATCAGGAATTCCAACTTTGCCTATGTCGTGCAAAGGAGAAGCGTGAAGAATAAGCTCTACTTCATCTTCAGGAAGTCCAGCAAGTTCAGCTAATTTTGCTGAGTAGTGACTCATTCTTTTAATATGCATACCTGTCTCTATATCTCTAAACTCTGATGCTTTGCCAAGTCTTTCAGATATTTCATGTTCTGTCTCTTTTGCAATTTCAAGAGCTTCTTGAAGTTTTAAGGTTCTCTCTTTTACCTTCTCTTCTAAAAGTTTATTTGTATCAGACAATTGGTATTGAAATTGGGAGAGTTTACAGTAGTTGAGTGTTCTACTCTTTAACTCCACTATATCAACAGGTTTTGATAGAAAGTCATTAGCACCTAATTTTAAAGCATTATGTTTCTCTTCATTATTGGCAGTTATTACGATTATTGGTAAAAATCTATATGTATCACTATTTTTAAGCTCTTTTAAAACTTCAAAACCATTTTTAACTGGCATTGATAGATCAAGTAAAATGGTATTGTAATATTGAGGAGTATTTGAATAGATTTTTTCTAAAGCAGATTTTCCATCAATTGCACTCTCAACAGCTATTTCTGATGTTTCAGAGAAAGCTAGTTCTATAAGATCAAGATTAAATGGTTCATCATCAACAGCTAAAATTCTAAACATATTTATACCTTTCTTTAACAGATTAAATAGAGTTTGGGCAATATAAAAACTTTAATCTGAATATTATTATTAAAACGATTATATAATATGAACTTTATATTTTGCTAAAAAATTTGATTGTTTGTTATATTATGAATATCATAAATTTCAGTTTTTTTTCTCTTTTTTATAAAGTTCATTGATGAAAATCAAGTAGAATTCAGCTGAACTCTTGTAAAATAAGTTTGCGTTGGAATTATAGTGCCCGGAGTCAAGGAAAATTTAATATTTTCTTTGGATCTGGGCGCTTATAATTCCAGAAAATTGTGCAAATTTATTAGGAGGTAAAAATGTCATCTATGTCACGACGTGACTTCCTGAAGAGTGCTGCGGCTGCTACTGCTGCAAGTGCTGTTGGGATGTCAGTTCCTACTGAAGTATCAGCTAAAGCTAAAGCGGCTGAGAGCGGATGGCGCTGGGATAAAGCTGTATGTCGTTTCTGCGGTACAGGATGTGGTATTATGGTTGCAACAAAAGATGGAAAGATTGTTGCAGTTAAAGGTGACCCAGCGGCACCAGTTAATAGAGGTCTTAACTGTATTAAAGGTTATTTTAACGCAAAAATTATGTATGGTGCTGACCGCCTTACTAAGCCACTTCTTAGAATGGATGCTAAAGGTAACTTTGATAAAAAAGGTAAATTCCGCCCAGTTACTTGGAAAAGAGCATTTGATGAGATGGAAAGAGCAATTAAAAAGGCTCTTAAAGAGGGTGGACCTGAAGCTGTTGCAGTATTTGGTTCTGGCCAATATACTATTCAAGAGGGATATGCTGCTGCAAAAATGATGAAAGCAGGTTTCCGCTCAAATGCGATAGATCCAAATGCTCGCCACTGTATGGCATCTGCGGTTGTTGGATTTTTCCAAACATTTGGTATCGATGAGCCATCTGGCTGTTATGATGACATCGAAATTACCGATACAATTGTAACTTGGGGTGCCAATATGGCAGAGATGCACCCAATTTTGTGGGCGCGTGTAACTGACCGAAAACTATCTGATCCAAATCGTGTAAAAGTTGTTAATATCTCTACATATCGCCATCGATGTTCAGATTTAGCAGATATGGAGATAATTTTTAGACCAGGATCTGACCTTGCAATCTGGAACTATCTTGCACATGAAATTGTTTATAACTATCCTGAAGTAATTGATTGGGATTTTGTTAAGAAACATACAATTTTTGCTACCGGTTTCGTTGAAACAGGTTATGGTATGAGAATGCCAGAAGAGGCTAAAAAGCTTGGTTATAGCGATAAAGAGCTTGAAACAATTA
Source organism: uncultured Campylobacterales bacterium (assembly GCA_964524095.1). Classification (GTDB taxonomy): domain Bacteria; phylum Campylobacterota; class Campylobacteria; order Campylobacterales; family Hydrogenimonadaceae; genus Hydrogenimonas. The sequence continues at coordinate 3,035 of CAZGCF010000018.1, forward strand.
AGCAAGAAGCAAGTCACATTGTAAGTGAACGAGAAGCAAAATCGTTAGGTGTATTTGGATATAAAGCTGGTGACAAAATGGTAATGAAGCATAGAGGTCATGCTCTTGGTCACTGGGAGATCAGTTTTGAAGAGTTTAAAAAAGGTCTTAAACCATATACTCTAGATTATGTAGCAAGCGTTGCAAAAGGTGATCCAGATGAGAGTATAGAGAGCTTCAAGAAAAAACTTGTAGCGCTTCGCGATCTTTATATCGATACTAGCCGCAAAATGGTTAGTTTCTGGACTATGGGTATGAACCAGCACTATCGTGGTTCTTGGGTTAACGAGCAATCATATATGGTTCACTTCTTGCTTGGAAAACAGGCAAAACCAGGTATGGGTGCATTCTCTCTTACTGGACAGCCTTCAGCTTGTGGTACTGCTCGTGAAGTTGGTACATTTACTCACCGCTTACCAGCAGATATGCTTGTTAAGATTCCTAAACACAGAGAAATTGCTGAAAAGATTTGGAGACTACCAAAAGGTACAATAAACCCTGTTGGTTATCAGCATATTATGAATATCCATCGACAGATTGAAGATGGAAAAATTAAGTTTGCATGGGTAAACGTATGTAACCCATATCATGACTCAGCAAACGCTAACCACTGGATCAAAGCGGCTCGTGAAAAAGATTGCTTTATTGTTGTATCTGATGGTTACCCTGGAATCTCTGCAAAAGTTGCAGACCTTGTTCTTCCATCTGCAATGATCTATGAGAAATGGGGATCGTATGGTAACGCAGAGCGACGTACACAGCACTGGAGACAGCAAGTTCTTCCTGTTGGCGATGCAATGAGTGATACTTGGCAGTGGATAGAGCTATCTAAACGCTTTACTGTTAAAGATGTTTGGGGTGAAGCTACAATTAAAGGTGGTAAAAAACTTCCAAGTGTTATTGAAGAAGCTAAAAAGATGGGATATAGCGAAGATACAACAATGTTTGAAATTCTCTTTGCTAACGACTACTACAGAAGCTTCAAAGCTGATGATCCAATTATGGAAGATTTTGATAACACTGAAGTATTTGGCGATAGCCGAAACGTTATCGGTAGCGATGGAAAACCTTGGAAAGGGTATGGATTCTTTATCCAAAAGGCTCTTTGGGAAGAGTATCGTAAGTTTGGTGCAGGTCACGGACATGACTTAGCTGATTTTGATACTTACCACAGAGTACGTGGTCTTCGCTGGCCAGTTGTTGATGGTAAAGATACTCCTTGGCGATTTAATGTTAAATATGATCCATATGCACGTAAACATGCTAAACCAGGTGAGCAGTTTGCATTCTATGGACCAGCGCTTAAGAAAATTAAACGTGGTGATCTTAAAAAGATTGATCCTAAAAAAGGTAAGATCAATCTTGCAAATAAAGCAAAAATCTTCTTCAGACCATATATGGATCCAACAGAACAGCCAGATCAAGAGTATGATATGTGGCTATGTACAGGTCGTGTAATTGAGCATTGGCACAGTGGTACAATGACAATGCGTGTTCCTGAACTATTCCGCGCAATGCCTGAAGCATTCTGCTATATGAACCCTAAAGATGCGAAAGCAAAAGGCTTTAAAGAGGGTGATATGGTATGGATAGAGAGTCGCCGTGGAAAAGTTAAAGCGCACATTAAAACTCGTGGTCGTAACAGACCTCCAAGAGGATTGGTTTTTGTTCCTTGGTTTGATGAGCGTGTATTTATTAACAAAGTTTGTCTTGATCACACTTGTCCAATGTCAAAACAGACAGACTACAAAAAGTGTGCAGTTAAGATTTATAAAGCATAATTTTAGAGTTGTTGCCTGAGTATTTGCTCAGGCAACTTTATCTAAAGGTTGATTAAACCTAAAATCAAATAGAAAAGGTGGATTGAGTCTTTGAACACTCAAAACCCAAAAAAAGATACAAAAACCAGTATTAGTGATAGAAGACGCTTTCTGAGTATAATGGCTCAGAGTATAGGTCTTTCAGCTCTAGGCGGAATTATTTGGACAGGGTATGTAGAGGAAGCGAAAGCTTCGCCTCTGATTTTAAGACCACCAGGTGCTCTTCCTGAGCCAGAGTTTTTAAAAACTTGTATTAAATGTGGACAGTGTGCTGAAGCTTGTCCTTATGATACTCTGCTAATGGCAAAACCTGGAGATGGTTTGCCAATGGGAACGCCATACTTCATTCCAAGGGATATACCGTGTTATATGTGTACAGATATCCCTTGTGTGCCTGTATGTCCTACCGGTGCTTTGGATGAAGATTTGGTTTCTAGTGTTATAGATGGTAAAAAGGTACTCGATATTAACAAAGCGCAGATGGGGTTGGCTGTAGTTGACCATGAATCTTGCGTTGCATTTTGGGGAATACAATGTGATGCTTGCTATCGCGCCTGTCCTGTTCTTGGGAAAGCTATAACAATTGAGTTTGTGCGAAATGAGCGAACAGGTAAGCACGCTAAACTTGTTCCTGTAGTGCATGCAGAGTATTGCACAGGGTGCGGTTTGTGTGAGCGTGCATGTGTTACCGAAAAGGCTGCAATATTTGTATTGCCTAGAGATACAGCAATGGGTAAGCCTGGTGATTATTATGTCAAAGGGTGGAGTAAAAAGGATCAAGAGCGAATAAAACAGCGTGATTTGACAAAACTTGAAACCAAAACTGAACGTAGTGAAAAGAGTCCGCAAGACTATCTAAATATGGATGAGGGGTTGTTCGATGACTAAAATATTAAAAATGAGATATTTAATACTCAGACGTATAACTCAGATCGGACTCCTCTTCCTATATTTTTCAGCTAATGCGTATGGGTGGAAGGTTTTAAGTGGTACTTTAAGCTCATCAAAACTCTTTGACACAATTCCTCTTAGCGATCCTTTTGCTGTGCTTCAGATGCTTTCAGCTGGAGCATTGATGGGTATAAATGTTTTTGTCGGTGCCATTATAGTTGTTCTGTTCTATGGAATAATTGGAGGACGTGCTTTTTGTAGTTGGGTGTGTCCTGTCAATATGGTAACAGATCTGGCAAATTGGTTAAGACGGAAACTTTTGCTTGATAAAGTTGAGCGAAAAGTGTGGATTAGTAGAAATACCCGCTATTGGGTAATTGGTCTTACACTTATTGTTTCAGCTATAACTGGTCTAGCGGCCTTTGAGCTTGTTAGCCCTATTACAATATTTAACCGTGGCGTTATTTTTGGAATGGGAATGACAGGGGCTGTTTTGTTAGCAATCTTTCTCTTTGACCTATTTGGTGTTAAAAATGGCTGGTGTGGGCATATCTGTCCTCTTGGGGGTATCTATTCTCTTATTGGACGATTCAGTCTTATACGTATTAAACACAACCATTTAAATTGTACACAATGTATGAAGTGCAAAGAGGTATGTCCTGAAAGTCAAGTGCTTCACATGATAGGTAAAGAGAGTACAACTGTAAATAAGGGCGAATGCTCCAACTGTGCACGTTGTATCGAAGTATGTAACGATAATGCGCTTAAGTTTAGCTTAAGAGATTTTGCAAAAAGCAAATCAAAAGGAGACAACAAATGAAAAAAATTATTCAATCAGCTCTCTGTGCGGCATTAGTATTTGGTTTTAGTGCTTGTGCTAATAATGGAGGGTCAAGTAGTGTAGGAAAGAGTGAAGCAACCAAGACAAAGAGTGTTATTACAGAAGAGGAGCTTGGTCTTAGAAAAGAGAATCTTTATACAGAGCAAGGTATAGCTCCTGTAAAAGCAGATTTTAATAGACCAGCACCTGGTCAAGCTAAAAGATTTGATCGCTCTTATGAGAATGCTCCACCTCTTATTCCTCATAGTGTTGATGGTATGCTACCAATTACTATCAAAAGTAATGCATGTACAGGATGTCATATGCCTGCTGTAGCAAAAAGTATGGGAGCTACACCACTTTCACCAACTCACTTTAAAGACTTCTTTGCTAAAACAAAAATGAAGTTGAAAAAGTATAAAGGTTCAAAAGTTCACAAAGATAGTAGTGATATAGCTCCACAGAGATATAACTGTACTCAGTGTCATGTTCCTCAAGCAAATGTTAAGCCACTGGTTGATAATAAATTTAAACCAGACTATAGAGATCCAAATGAAAAGCATAAGTCAAATCTACTTGATACACTAAATGAAGGTGTTCGCTAATATGGCTGACATAGAAAGACGGAGGCTGTTTGCCTCCGTCTCTTCTGTAATAAATAAAAAGAGAGAAGAAAAAAGTAGTATTTACCCTCCTTACTGCTCAGATGAGTCTCTTTTTCTCAGATTTTGTCCAGAATGCAGTGATAAGTCGTGTGTCAAAGCTTGCGAAGAAGAGATTATTTATATTGATAAAAGTGGTATTCCCGTATTAGATTTTTCTGAAAAAGGTTGTACATTTTGCTCTGCATGTGCAGAATCTTGTGAAAATAGTGTTTTTAACGATAAATCTGCATCTAAAATTAATGCAGTTTTTGAGATAAATGTATTAAAATGTGTCGCATGGCAAAATGTAATGTGTAGCAGTTGCAAAGATCCCTGCTTAGAGGATGCTATTACTTTTTTGGGCCTTTTTAGACCTGAGATAGATATGCAAAAGTGTACAGCGTGTGGATGGTGCATCTCTGTATGTCCTGCCGATGCTATAGAAGTTACACCAAAATAAAGGATTTAAATGATTAGAGCAATTCTATTAGTCTGCATTATGTCAATATTTTCGATTGCTGGTTCAGTTGTAGTTAAACCATTATACTCAATAGATGTAGAGGGAAATGTAGTTGAGTTTGTTCATAAAGATAATATTTTATATGTAGCTACAGATGCTGGAAAGCTTGAAATCTATGATTGGAAGAAAAAGAGGCTATTAGATAAAATTGAATTTAAAGAAATTCACGATTTTTTGGGTGATCCGATTTCACCAAAAGTTTTTGGTGTTGATGTAAATAGGAATGGAGATAGATTAATAGTTATGGTACAAGATGAGGGTGGTGAGAGGATTCTTTATCAATATAAAGATAAAAAATTAACTAAACTTTTGGATAAAAATGCACATATTCAGATGCGTGAAGCACGCTTTATAGATAATGATCATATCTTAATTGCATCTATGAGTAATGAGTTGATACTTTTTCAAATCTCTGATAGAAAAATTCTATATAAAATTAAATTGAGTCTTTCAACTTTTTCAGATTTTCAATTAAGTGAAGATCATAGCAAAGTTGCTAGTACATGTGAATCAGGTATTGTTTATGTTGTTGATACACATAGCGGAAAGGTATTAAAAACCTATGAGGGTGGGAATAAAGATAATGTATTTAAAGTAGATTATAAAAACTCATATGTGCTTGCTTGTGGTCAAGATAGAAAAGCTGTGTTGTATGGACCAAACAGTGGAATAAAAGCAGTTTATAATACACAATTTTTGGTTTATGCAGGTGCATTGAATAGAGATGCTAGTCTTAGTGCTCTTTGTATTGATGAAGAAAATAATATTGGTATATATGATAATATTACTAAATCTTTAAAATATAGACTTGTTGGGCAGCATTCAACTCTTAATACAATTGTATTTGTTGATGATAAAACTTTGATAAGTTCAAGCGATGACAATCACATTTTAATTTGGAGGATTAAATGAATATTTCAAGTATAGTAGTTCAAGTTCGAAGTGAGTATATTGATGAAGTTGTCGATATGCTTAAGGAGTCAGATTTTTGTGACTACCATTTTCACGATAAATCTATTGGTAAGATAATTGTAACTGTAGAAGGCAAAAATATTGAAGATGAGATAGCAAAGGTGAAGAAGATTCAAGCTTTACCACATGTTATTGCCGCTGATATGATGATGGCATATAGCGAAGAGGAGCTTGAGCGTGAGAGGGCAAAGCTTGAGACAGGACCAAATGTTCCAGAGATGCTTAATGATGATACAATTAGGGCAGAAGATATTGTATATAATGGAGATCTAAAAAAGAAGATTATTTAAATGGGGTCAATTGATCCCTTTTCCTCTCGCATAAGTTATTTTCTTTAAATAAAGTAATATATTAAAAATTTATCTATTTAAATTAAATTTATAATTGTAGTAAGCTCAATTTAATATATTTCTAGATATACTTTCATTTATTTAGGAACAATTAAGTTCCTTTGCTTCATCTCTTTAGTGAAGAAGCAAAAACCAAATGTAAAAGTTTGGTTAAAACTAAAGTCAGGGGTTGCCAATGAAGCAGGAGAAGAAGGGCTTATCAAAGATAGCTCTATTCACAATCATCTTGATAGGAATAGTTGTGGGCGCAGTTGGCTCATTCACTACAGCAGTAATGGTGGAGAAGACCAGTGGTATAGAATTCTGTACCCAGTGTCATACTATGCAGCCCATGGCTGACTCCTATCTAGCTGATGTACATGGGGGCAAAAATAAAGAGGGGCTGACAGCAAAATGTGTTGACTGCCATCTGCCACATGATTCGCTTATGGGGTATTTGGTAGAAAAGGCCAAAACAGGTTTGCATGATGTTTGGGCAGAATACAATTACGACAAAAGCAAAATTGATTGGCAAGAGAAGCGAAAGCATGCCAAACATTTTGTTTTTGACAGTGGTTGTTTGCACTGTCATAGCAATCTTAAAGATGCAACAATGGGCACACCTAAAGGTTTTATAGCACATAAAGCCTATTTCGAAGATAAAAAGAAAAAGTGTGTCGAGTGTCATAAAAATGTTGGTCATCATAGTTTAGGTGACTATATTTCTAAATCCAAATGAAGGAGAAAAAGTGAATTTAACACCAAAAAAGGAGGGATTAATGCGGTTTAAGTCACTGATGATCGCTGGTTTGCTGGCGTCTGCATTAGGTGTAACTACTAATGCATCAGCAAAAGCGACTGAATATGTTGGGGATGTTAGCCCTAAAAACTTAAAAGTTACTCGTGGAATGACGGCTGAAGCAAAACGCTGTGTTGAGTGTCACGCTGAAAAAACACCTGGTCATGTAAATGATTGGAAACAGAGCAGACACGGGCACGTTGGCGTATCTTGTATCGATTGTCACGGAGTTAAAAAAGATAACCCTATGGCAGCTCAAAATTGCCCTGGAGTTAAAGGGACACATACTTATGTTTCTGTGCTTGTAAGTCCAAAAACTTGTGAGAAGTGTCACCCTAATGAAGTTGAAGAGTTTAATCACAGTGGACACGCTCGTGGTGCATTACAGGTTCGCTCAAAAGCAGGTATGCAAGCTTTAATGCATAAAATTGAAGGTAGAAATCATCCTAAGTTAAATAATTCACCTGAAGCAACTGGTTGTATGCAGTGCCATGGTTCTATTATTGAGCTTGATGCAAACAAACAACCAACTGCTGAAACTTGGCCTACTTATGGTATTGGTAATGTTTACCC
>CAZGCF010000019.1:0-5328 GCA_964524095.1 uncultured Campylobacterales bacterium
ATCTATTAAAAAAGCATGACCTGCAATTATAAAGTCAATAAATTCAGGGTTTTCACTTACTTTTATATGTCTTTTTTGCATAAAGTCTTTGTAAGATATTTGTGTTGTATTATCTATTATCATCATAATTAACTCCCTGTTGTTTGAAAAAATCATAAAAGTTATACCATTGATGAGGATACTCTTTTACAATTTTTTCTAAAGTATTTGCATAATTTTGTGCTAAAGATTCTGTTGTATTGTTTTTTAAATTGAGGTCTTTTACTATAAGCTTGTAATGTTTAAGACCAACTTTTACAATAAATACAGCCATAATTGGTCTTTTAGTTTTTATTGCTATATCTAAAGGACTTCTATTGAAGTTAACTTTTTTATTCAAAAAATTTACTGTGACTGTTTTTGTTGGATCAACAACTCTGTCAGCCATGAATGCAACAATTTCACCAGCCATTAGAGAATTTGCAATCTTTATATTTGCGGCAAGACCTCCTTTTTCAAGATCAATAATTTGAACATGTTTTTCATTTTGTCGAATCTCTCTATTTTCAATATTTTTAAGTTCCTCTTTTGTAGTTTCTCTCATTACAACATTTATGGTTGGTAGTTTGTCGTCTTGAAGAGCATTTGCAGCTATAGCCCAACCTCCAAAATGAGATAGTAGTACAACTCCTCCATTACTAAGTTTATAAAAGTCTTTTTCATTTATTTTATCAATCTGTAAACTAGTTGGATCAATTCTTGAAACAAATCGATCGAAAATTGAAAATGAAAAAAATCTAATGTGTTTAAAGTATTGGTTAAAAGTTAAATCTATACCTAAATGCTCATAGTAACTTAATAAATTTTTCTTTACAGAATTTGTAGTAACAGTGTAATACAAAGCTATAAAATTGACAACTATTGATGGCAGTCTGTAACCAACTACTTTATAAAGCATAAGAACAATTTTTGTTCCTATTATACTTCCGCGTTGAGCTATTTCCATAACCAGCCTCTTAATAGAAAGTATCGTTGGAAAATAAGTCTAGAGTGGGTAATTGAAAGACGAATATTGTCATAAAGTTTGTCAAAATGAGAAATCCTCTCATCTTTAGGAGGATAATAGCACTCTACATCTACATCGACTATTTTCCCTCCACTATATACATGAAGAGCAAGTACTTCTATCTCAAAATCAAACCGTTTTTTTTTAAGTGGAAGATCTAGTATGCTAATAGGATAAACTCTAAATCCACTTTGCGTATCAGCTAGAGATAAAAATGTTTCAAGTTTTACCCAAAAATTGCTAAACTTTCTTCCAAACTTTGAGCTGTTAGGTACGGTTTTTGCATCAAAATTACGATTACCTATAACAATTGTGTTGTTTTGATAAGCATCTACTAACTTTTTTATCTCTGAAGCAAGATGCTGTTTATCTGCATCCATAGTTACAAAAAAACTGCCACCTAGCTCTTTTACTCTCTTTGCCCCTGTTAAGATTGCTTCACCTTTACCCATATTAACACTGTGTCTAACTATTTCAATATCTCTATTTTTAAGTTTAATGGGTGTATCAGAACCATCATCTACAACTATAACTTTATAGTTATATTTACTTATATCATTTATAACATCATCAATAAATGGTGAGTTGTAGGAAGGTATAACAACATATATCATAGAACAAAGTCCGCAACTTCATTATTATCAACTATTGCAACTATTTTATGTTTTGTTTTTTTATATGTTATTACTGACTCTGGCTGAACATATTTTATAAATTTTGCTTTTTTTATTTTCCTGATTTTTTGCCCAAATAGTTTTGAAATTATTTCAAGATGAATAAATCCGGGCAAAATTGGTTGATCAGGAAAATGTGCTCTAAAAACTGGATGCTCTTTATCGCTTAAGCGTACAGTCCCCATATGATCACTTTTTTCTATAATAGTGAAAAAATTGTTTAAGATTGTACTCATTTTTTATTGGCACTGTTCATTTATATAGTTTGTTAAAGCTTTAATTGAAGCAAAAATATTTTCTACATCAGACATATTAGTGATTTTAACACCAAAGTTTTTTTCTAAAATGAGTGTTAACTCTATAGCATCTACTGAGTCAAGTCCAAGCCCTTCAGAGCCAAATAGTGGACTTTCATCATCTATATCGTCAATACTCATCTCTTCTAAATTTAGACCATTTATAATCGCCTGTTTTAAATCTGAAGTTGTAACCATTTTATTTAAACCTTACATGATTTAGTTTTATAAAATTGAAAAGAATTATACTATATACAAACTTTTTCTAATTTTATTTTTGTAAAAACTTTTATATTTTTTCACATACCATTAGCGTATGACCAAAACCAAGATTGTCAATCTGCTCTACAACTTTTAATCCAGCACTTTTAGCATAATCTTCCATCTGGGTAGATTTGTACATTTTGCTTTTTCCATTGGCAAGAGCAGTAAAATATGGTGAAGTGTTGATAAGACAAAAGCTACCTATATTATGACTTTGTCTGTCCCAAAATGGTTCTATTATATATATTTTTGCATCTTCATCTATTGCTCTGTTTACTCGTTTTAAGATCTTAACAATATCTTCAGATCCAAAACAGTCTAAAAACTGACTCATCCAAATAGCATCATACCCTTTTTTAAATGGTTGGTTATGATCTAAAATATCCATTGCAATGCCATCAACTCTATCTGCCACACCAGCATTTTCCGCATTTTTCAAGGCAACTTCGATCTGTTTAGGATGATCTACAATAGTTACCTCTGTTTCAGGTGAAGCTTGTGTCAAAGCTATTGCCCATTTTCCAGTATTCCCACCTATATCCATCAGTTTTTTAGGTGCACGTTCTGCCATTATTTTTACCAAAGTTTTAAAGCAAGCGTCTGAATAGAAGTGATCAAATCCGAACCAGCTCTTTTTTGCTTTTTCAGGAAGTTCTGATAAATGAGGATATATGGTTTCCCAAGAAGAGTTAAACGCTCTATGCAATCCTGAAGGTTTAGCTTCAAGAAGAGCTTTGTCTAAATCAAAAAGACCTATGTAGTTTACATCGTGGTTAAAGTTCATATTGACATTTGTCATTTCATCAAAAAGAAGAAAATATCCAATGTCTGTTAAAAAGAATTTATCATCTTTCAACTCTAAAGCATTCATACTTAAACCAGACTCACAAAGAACTTCTACTGCATAGTTTGATAGCTTTTTCTCTTTTGCTATCTCTTCTATTGTACATCCTGTTTTTTTATTGTCATACAACATTTTAAATATTCCAAAATCTCTTAAAAGCCTAGCAGTTTGAAATATTACAGGTGCAAAAGCAATTTTTTGAGCCTCTAAAAGTGCCTCTTCTCCAGATAGTTTTCTGTTTTTCATATAATTCCCCTCACTTAGTTTTAAAGATTTATTAGAATTTTTTTAGAGCCATTTTCAAACATTGAGACAACATCCATTAAGTCTTTGACAGATGGTATAATTCCTTTATTTGTAACTGAATTAATTGGTACAGCTCCATTGCTATCTTTTGCAATTTCAACAACAACTGCGGCTCCAGACTCAAGAAACTCAGTACACTCTTTTACCTCTTCAATTTTTGGAATGTCTATGCACTCTGTAACAACACAAAGTACTTTTTCTTTAGAGACAAGTGCCTGAAGAGCTGCGGTTTTTAACGCATCTTTTGATGTTTTCATACCAGATGAAACAGTGATGATCTCATCAGTATCTTTTTTTAGCAGTGAAAAGTATGATGGTGCTGTATTGTAAACACTATTTTGAAATGATGTGGGTGAAATAGGTAATTTGTTTAAAATAGAGGTTGTAATTTCTGCAGTTGGTTGAAGTTCACCAAATGCACTGCCATATACAATTTTGCCATTTTCAAATCCACATTTATCAGCTAAATAGAGCATTATTTTTGCATTACGGGTTAATCTTCTTCTAACCATCATTTTGGGAACTATTCTTTTTTCATCTAAATTCTCTATCTTTTTAGGAGCATAAACTTTAGCGGCAGATAGAATGTTTATTGCAACTTTTCTCATTTTACTCTCCCAAAAAGAAGTGATGTATTGTTTCCGCCAAATGCAAAAGAGTTACTTAGTACATAACGAGGCTTTGCCTCTATAGGATCTGTTGGTATATTCAATGAGCTGTTTTCTTGTTCAATGAGTCCAGTTTGAGGTGGAATGATTCCTTGACGTATAGTTTCACAAGCAATTGCCGCTTCAAGTGCTCCAGCGGCACCAAGTGTATGACCTGTAATTGCTTTGGATGAGCTTACATAGCAATTGGTAAACATTTGTGAAATTGCCAATGCTTCTACACTATCATTAGCAGTTGTACCTGTGCCGTGGGCATTAATGTAATCAACTTCACTTGGAGCTACTCCTGCATCTTTTAAAGCAGCACTCATAGCAGTCATAGCACCTTTTCCTTCAGGATCAGGGTGAGTAATGTGATGAGCATCGCTACTTGCTCCTGCTCCAAGAAACTCAATACTTTTATCACCTTTTTCAGAGCTTAAAAGTAGTACAGCAATAGCCTCTGCAACATTCATTCCATTTCTTGATTTGTCAAATGGACGACAAGGAGAGTCAGATAAAACCCCTAGTGCATGAAAACCACAAACAGTTGTATGACATAGTGCATCTGCACCAACAACCAATATATTTTTATATGCATCAACTTCGATCAATCTTTTTGCAAGGAGTAGGGCGTTGGCACTTGAAGTACAGGCAGTTGATATGGCACGAGTATCTGCAAAACCAAACTCTTGATCAAGTGTTTCACTAATAACTGATATTGCATGCTTTGAAGGATCAATATTTTTATAGTTACCATCTCTAAAGTAGATGGTTTCACTCTCACGCATACCACCGACAGAAGAGCCTACAATAAGTAGAGTATCTTTAAAGTTATTTAAGTTTGAAGTTTTCAGTACATTAGATACCTTGCTTATCAATATTTCAAAGAAGTTACCGTCTTTCATCTTTCCAAGACCAACAGGCTCATTGCCGTTGATGTAGTTGGTATCGATTGTAATTTTACTCTCTTTGTTGTAAAGTGCATGCATAAGAGAGTTTAAATCACCTGCATTACATTCAACTTCATAGTTTGTAATATATACACTCATTTTATATGTCTCACCTTTAGAATTTTATATTTGTTATCATAACAATCTATATATAGTAGGTTTTGCTTAGACTTCAGTGCTTGGTTTACTGCATTGGAAATTTCTGTTTCAAAAAACTTTTGCTCATTTGTGCAGTCAAGTTCTTTACAACGTATTGAACATTTTAAATTTCCTTTAAATGTTTGCATAATATTTTTTAT
>CAZGCF010000019.1:5338-10364 GCA_964524095.1 uncultured Campylobacterales bacterium
ATCTCTTTATCAGTATAGATTTCATTTTCAAAATCTATTTCTGCTAAAGCATTCTCTTCTTTTAAAGATAGTTTTTGAAAATTAACACTACTGATCATAGTTGTCTTTTCATCTATTCCTGAAGCTTTTTTTGCAATCTTTTCAAACTCTTCTGATATATGATCTATTGTTCCAATTATTGCACTCTTTTTAGACATTGTAAGTGATGCGTAAATTGAAATAAGAGTATTTAGATAGGTAAAATTATCTGAGATTTGAAAAATATTTTTACCTTTTAGTTGAAGTGATTTGGCTATATGGTAACTCAATGTATTTCCAACTGAATTTATGAAATCAAATGGACGGATCAGTTGATTTTTTTCATAAACATGGCGACAACATTTTTGTAAAACATCAATATTGCCTATACCGCTTGTAATATAGAGTTCATCATCTGGCAAAATATTGCAAGACTCTTTTAACTTGTACGCACCATAAACTCCAAGCAGGATGAAATCATCTTGTCGCCTTGTGTCATATTTGTATTTTTGTTTTAAGATCTGTTTTATATTTTCTGTTTCTACATCACTTCTATAAGAGCTATAGCTATGTATATATAGTTTCATCAATCACACTCTTTGTAAAATAATCGAAGTATTATTGCCGCCAAATCCAAAATAGTTACACATAAAAAGTCCGTTACTGCATAAAAAATCTTCTGAAATAGGGCGGTAACTTTCTATAATAGGCTCATTACATCCAATGGTTTTAGGAATAAAACCATTATCAACAAATCTCATAAAAAGAGCTATCTCTAATGCTCCACAAACACCTAATGTATGTCCAAGGTAAGGTTTTAAAGCAGTAAAACGAATGTTTTCATCAAAAACTTGAGTCATTGCATTTATCTCTGCAAGATCATTACTCTCTGTTCCTGTAGCGTGAGCTTTAACTGCTGTAATATCTTTAGTATCTATCTCTGCATTTTCGAGTGCTTTTTTCATAACATCAACATACTCTGTACCTTCGCTTCCAACAGATGTTACTGTTTTGGAATTACAGTTTGAGTATGCACCTTTTAAAGACCAAGGTGACTTCTCTTTACCAAGAAGAATAGATGCTACACCCTCTCCAAGAATAAGACCATCTCTATTTTTATCAAAAGGTTTAATGGTATCTATTGAGAGCATGCTTAATGCATTGAATCCACTTGTAGTCATTTTAGAAAAAATTTCAACTCCAGCTACTACAATATGATCAAATATACCACTTTTAATGAGATTAGCTCCTTCTATGATGGCATTTGCGCTTGATGTGCAAGCGGTATTGATCGTCATAGTAAAATCGTTTAGACCAAGCTCTTTGGCAATGCGTCTTGCGTATGTGTCAATACACCTTTTTTCAGAGAGAAGTTTTTGTTTTCTATTTAAAACAATGTTTTCCATAATTTCTATTAGGTGATAGTCGGCTGAAGATGTTCCTACAATCAAAGCGGTTCTTTTTTTCTCTGTTTTGCTAAGTTGTAGAGTTACTTTCTTAACACTCTCTTTTAGCAAATTGAAGATAGCTTGAGGGTCTTCTGGTACTTCATTTTTAAAATGGAAATATGGAACTTCTATACTGCCATTTAGATCGTGTACACTTTTGTGACCAATATGTACATTTCCTTGAGTAACTCTTTTGATGGTCTCTTCCAAGTTACCTTGAGCCGATTCAATATATGAATTAAGAAAATAGACTCTATCCATGGCGTTCAATAATAAATTGTGCTAATTTTTCTATAGTAGTAACATGTCTTCTAAACTCTTTAGGATCAGTTATTCTGATGCCATATCTGTTTTGCAATCCTATCGATATCTGCAAGGCATCAAGAGAGTCAAGCTCCAATCCACTCTCTTCAGAGAATAGCTCTACATCATCTTTTATCTCTTCAGGTGTAAGATGATCTTTTTCACACTCTTCAATAATCATATTTTTTAATTCAACTTTTACACTGTTCAAATCCATATATTATAGACCTTTGTTTATTCTTAGTTTTAGTATTACTATAGATAGTATGAGAGTAGTAATGCCAAATAGTGCCAAACGTAATGATTCATCTGCTACAGCAGTTACATCTCCTGCTTGAAGAAAGATATCTAAGAAACCATCAAGCCCCCAAGACATTGGAGAGATGTCTGCTAACTTTTGCATAGATTCAGGCATTATGAATTTTGGAATCATAACTCCGCCAATAGCACCAAGCAGTATGTTTAAAATACCACCAATTGTTGTAGCCTGCTCGCTTGATGAAGCACTAACGGCAATTAAAGATGAGACACCTATGGCAGAGAGGCTTAAAGAGAATGATAGAAGCACAACTGCCGATATTGTCCCGTTGATCTCTAAAGCAGGTGTGTTAAAGTAGGGAACCAAAAAGATTCCTACTGCAATCATAATCCAAGCTTGCAGTTGATTTATGATGAGGTAAGGAACACTCTTTGAAATAGCCATAAGTACCACAGGTACATTCATAGAGTTAAGACGTGCAAGAGTATTTTGCTTTCTCTCATTTATGTAAATAGTTGACATAGGTATAATGACAAAAAACATACCAAAAACGATCCAAGTAGGAACACTTTGTTGTGTAGCATTTGGGACTTTATCGCTCTTTTGGTACTTTACAGTAAAGAGTGAGTTTGGATCTGTTTTTAAATTAGTAATAAAGTCAGATGCTTCCGGCATAAAATCTTTTATTGCACTTTTAAAGTTTTTAGTTTTTTGATCAAGAACTGTTTGTAAAAGCTTTGCTTTGAAAATCTCCAGCAGATCGCTTTTTATTGAAGATTTTACACTAATAACAATTTTTGTTTTACTATCTTTTTCATAATCCTTAGGGATGGTTATAAGAAACTGTGCATTCTTGCTTTCAACTATTTTAAAGTTACTTTTTCCTTTGATTGCTTCTATTAAATCTTTACTTACAGAGCTTTTGTCATTATCTATGATGTTAATGTCAAATACAATTTTATCTTGAGCAAATTGATCTCTTAGTGCAACAGACATAATAAGAATAAATATGGCAGGCATAATAAAAAGTGCCAACAATGCGTGTTTATCTCTCATTACTAAAATGAGCTCTTTTTTAACCATTGCACTAAACATTGCTGTGTCCTGTTACCTCTAAGAAGTACTTTTCAAGGTTGGTTGCACCAAAACGGATCTGTTTGATGAAGATCTCATTTTTATGTAGTATTTCCAATATGTTGGTAAGTTCTTCTTGATTGGTTTCAATCAATGTTTCATCTTTTAAATTTAATTTTAAATCTTTTATCTTTTGGTTATAGACTACTTCTATCAAAACTTTATCTGAAGTTCTGTTAGATAGCAGATTTTCCAATCTATCTTGTTTAACAACTTTTCCTTGATCAATTATGGCTACTTCATCACAAATTCTCTCTATCTCGTTCATATAGTGACTTGTATAGACTACTGTAATTCCCATCTCTTTGTAGTGCTTAATAGAGTCAAGAATCTCATTACGGTTTTTAGGATCAACTCCAACAGTAGGTTCATCAAAGTATATGATACGAGGATTATTAAGTAGTCCTATGGCTATGTTTAATCGTCTTTTTTGTCCTCCTGAAAGAGTAGAAGCGGTTTGATTAAGTATATTTGACAAAGAGTTGATCTCTATTGCTTTTTCATAATTCTCTTTTGAACACTTCTGTATCTTGCCAAAAAAATCGAGATTCTCTTTAACAGTTAGCTTTTCATAAAATGCTAAATTTTGGGGAATAAATGAACTAATCTCTTTAATTCTGTTTTTCTCTTTTTTTAGATCCAATCCAAAAACTTCAATGTGACCCTCATCAAAGTCAGTCAAACCATTAAGAATAGACAATACAGTACTTTTGCCTGCACCGTTAACACCAAGCAATCCAAATATAGTCCCCTCTTTAATCTGCAAAGAGAGTTGGTTTAGTGCAGTGACATTGCCATATCTTTTTACAACATCTTTTAAGCAAATCATTACTTCTATTGTCCATTAAACTCAAGCATTTTTAAATAGACTTTAGACTCCATATCTGCTACTTCCAATAGTTTCTCTGCTATACGTCTATAGTCGATCTCTTTTTTTGATCTAATAGATTTTGCTATAAGAAGCGCAAAATTTCGCCAATTGTCTCCAGTCTCCAGCATCATTTGTGAAGCCTCTTGTAGAGTTTGATCATTATCAAAAAGTTCAGAAGCCTCTTGTAAAAATGAAGCATATATAAAACGGAATCCTGCACCGCCGGTTCCTATCTCTTCTTGCATTCTTACAATATGTCCAAGAAATAGGCGAGCATACTCTTCATCTTTTTGCTCCAATTTTAAGATAGACTTGGAAAGAAGTTTTATGCCTTTTAAACCGGCAATTGGAACAGGTGTTTTAAGCATCATTTTTGCAGTTTTTTTGATGTTTTTTTGAATAACAGCCTTATAATCTATCTCTTCAGGAGTTTCAGTAATGTAATAAAGCAATCCTTTTGGAGCCATTACTCCCTTTACAAAACGTGCCTTTGTAAGCGCACTGCATTCACATCGAACTACATTTTCAAAAACCGGATCGCTTATGAGATACTCATTTTCATCTTTTCCATATACAATGAGATTATGAGCATTAAAATGAAATCTCATATCTTCAGGAAAGTATGGCAGCCAGAAGACAGAAGTTTGGCATCCGACAACTTTGCCTTGAGCCAATAACTCATCTAACCGTTTTGTACCTTTTTCACGGTTGGAAAAGGTTTCCATTTTCATTTTTACTTTTAGGTTTTTACACAATGTTTTGATGATTGAACGCGGTATGCTTCGGTAGGCAATTAGAGGCATCCCTCCCATTTTTACAAAAGGAAGGTAGGCAAATGTCAGTGCATTGGAGAGTCCAAAAACCATTGGTTCGCTAAGGTTTATTCCATGATGCCTTAGAAGAGAAGACATGACTCCACTTTCACAATGGGCTGAGTATGAGTGATCAAATGTTGTTACAGTCATTGTCTCTCTCTTCTAATGTTTTTAATTC
>CAZGCF010000020.1:0-10258 GCA_964524095.1 uncultured Campylobacterales bacterium
CACTATAATCTTTCATAAATATAGAGTGTGGAACAGACAAAGCCAACTCATTTGCAAACTTTTCAAGCTCCTCAGCACTCTCACTCTCAACATACAGTTCAGTATCATCTCCTCTGCGTATCAAATGACCACTGCAAGATGAGTTAGATAGTGTACGAAGCAAAACCCTCTCTAATACACCATTTTCTGTAGTGTTTACAAATTTAAAAACTAAAATCATCTCACTTCCCTAATATAAGTCTCTTTTGCAACCTCTTGAAGATCAGGATCTGCAATCTGTTTTGCTTCTACACCCAATTTAGAAAGATGTTCAACAACCGCTTTTTCCATAGTTTTAGATGCATCTATTACCTCTTTAGTTAAAGAAAAGGTTGAATCTTCACCAATAACATATGGCACAACACCTATTATCTTAACAGGTGGCAAATCTCCAAACATCTCTATCATCTTCAATGTTTGAAGCATCTCAACCTCATGCGCACTTCCTTGCCAGGTAATACAAGATGGCATTGCATTAAAATCGAAAAAGTAAACATCTCCTACTCTGCCATCATCTGTTGTAACACAATCTATAATGATAACCTGATCATAATTAGTAATAATAGGAATCAATCTTTGAGCCAATGTACCACCATCAACTAAATCTACCGTATGTTCATCAGATTTAAACTCATACTTTTTTTCAAGATAGTGAACCATATGAGGTCCAATCCCTTCATCTCCAAATAAGATATTGCCTATTCCTAAAACCAAAATTTTCATTACTAAAAAAGTTCTCCCTTCAGCGAATCAGAAAAAATTTTAAATCTAAAACCTTTTATAATACGCAGAAAGATAGCAATAAGTTTATAAGACTAAAGTCTCATCCCAAACAGGGGATTGAAACTCTAGTCTATTAACAAAGATTAATGGTCTTCGTGCTTCCACTTCATACCACTAAATACAGCATCCATAGCACCCTCTTTACCAAAGACAGCATTATAGACAGCCATATAGATATGAGCAACAACAAATATAATAATACCCCACATAAGGATATGGTGAATTTCACGCACATTCGCCAATCCACCCATCATAACTTCAAGAGATCTCATTGGTCCATAAAGCCAATCACCAAGACCTAGATGTGTTGTATGTACATAAAGCACTAAACCTGTAATAATTATCCCAAAAAGCATAATGTAAAAACCTACATATGCTACAAACTGTACTGGGTTATAGACCCCTTTTAATTTTGGATGCTTAGTAATAAGCAAATAGTATCCAATTTGCTGTACCCAAACTTTTGGATCTAATAAATCTTTAATAGATTCTAACTCTCCACGATGTTCACGTGTAAATAAGAAAAGATACGATTTAAAGATAAATACAGCTACCAAAACCCAACCAATTATCTCATGCCACCCTCTCATATATGCCTGTTGAAAATTTGTAGGCTCAGGGTTTGGCTCAGGTGTAATAAAAGGATCAGCTATATAAAACCCTGTAAAGATTAAAGCCAAAATTGAAAATACTCTAATCCAGTGTTGCCATCGATATGAAGCGGAGAACTCTTTCTCCCGCTCCATAAGATTTTTATTTTCATGATTTGCCATCTTGACTCCTTTCAGACAGAACAAGTGCCATAAAGAGGATCTAGCTTATATTCACTAAGCTTATTTCCTTTAGTATCCATCACATGCACTGCACAAGCAATACAAGGGTCATAAGAGTGAATAATACGTATAATCTCTAGAGGTTGAGTTAAATCGTGAATTTTTAAACCAATAAGATCTGCTTCGTATGGTCCTCTCTTTCCTTTTGCATCTTTTGGTCCTGCATTCCAAGTAGAAGGAACAACTGCTTGATAATTTTCACAAACACCATTTTTAATGCGGATCCAGTGGCTCAACATACCTCGCGGAACATCACCAATACCACGCCCTTTATACTCTTTGTTTTTATCAATAACATATGGAGCACAAGTTGTTTGATCTACTTTTAAGTTTTCAATAAGATTATTGAATGCAGTCAATCCATGGTCAACAATAACTTTTGCCTGAAGCATACGTGCCGCAGTACGTCCAAGAGTAGTAAATAGTGCCTCTGTTGGTAAACCTGTTCTCTTAAGGAAGTCATTTACAGCTTTTTGTACTCGTTTATTTCCTCTTGCATAGCTAACTAATATACAAGCAAGAGGTCCAACCTCCATTGGTTCGCCATCATATCGTGGAGATTTTATCCAACTATATTTCTCATTCTCATTAACGATTTTACTATGTGCCATTTTGCCATCAGGTCCAACACTCTCTCCATCCCTCAACCCAGTATAGTTAGGATTTGTTTTACCTTCATAAGGGTGAAGTGGTTGGTTATCTTTATACCAAGAGTGAGTAGCTTCTTCGGTAATCAAATCTTCGTTAATATCAAATACTTTACTCAAATCACCATTCATAATGATACCGCTACTAAATAGATAGTCATTTCTACCCACTTTAAAGTCTTTAAATGCCATAAAGTTTTTAACACCAATAGGCTTAACAACTGATGGCTCTTTTGCATACATTTCAGCAGCCATTACAATATCAGCATAGTAAGCATTATTTATAAAGTGAGCCATCTCTTTAAATTTAGTTAAATACTCACCCATTCTCGCAGGATCAAGAAGATCCATAACACATGTAACACCACCAACAGTAAGGCTTTGTGGATGTGGCTGTTTACCCCCAAATATTGCTAACATTTGAGCGGCAGTTCTTTGCATCTCCAAAGCTTTTAAATAGTGAGAAAGCGCTATTAGATTTTGCTCTGGTGTAAACTTAAATGTTGGGTGTCCCCAGTATGCGTTTGCAAATGGTCCAAGACCTTGAGGATTTTCAGCAAACTTTTTAACCTTTTCCTGAACACGTATAAGATCATTTTCACCTGTTGCAACAGGATCATCAGCATATTTAAATGCCAACTCACTGGCTTTTTTAGGATCAGCTTTAAGCGCTGAAACAATGTCAACCCAATCAACACCATGAAGATGATAGAAGTGTACAGGATGATCATGTACAAACAGTGCTATATTCATCAATGTTCTAGTCAATTCAGCATTATAAGGAATTTTAATTCCTAATGCATCCTCTACAGCCATTGTACTTTTAAGATAGTGAGAGTATGTACAAACTCCACAAATTCTTTGCATCATAAAAGGTACATCTCTTGGATCACGACCTTTTGCAATAACCTCAAGTCCACGCCAAAGAGTAGAACTCACATATGCGTCTTCTACTACTCCATCATCATTTACAACAACTTCTGCTCGAAGGTGTCCCTCAATTCTAGTAATAGGATCTACTACAACTCTTTTTTTACCCATTTACTACTCCTTAGGATTTTTAATAGCTGAAATGGCTGCATGTGCGGCTATACCGATACCAACTGCTGTTAAGACACCCATACCTATCTTATCTGCTGTTGCATCAGCTCCAAGTCCACCAAATACAGTTTCATAAAGTCTATCTGCCAACGGCTCTTCATATGGTCCCATAGTATCCCAGAAATCTGGTTCACTACATCCTATACATCCATGTCCGGCTTGAACTGGCCAAGATGTGTGATCATTAAATCGCTCTCTAGAACAGTTATTAAATGTATATGGTCCTTTACATCCAACTTTGTATAGACAATATCCATCTTTAGCACCATCATCTCCAAACTGCTCTACAAACTCACCAGCATCAAAACGACCACGTCTCTCACAAAGATCGTGAATACGCAAGCTATAAGCCCACTTAGGACGATTAAATACATCAAGAGCAGGAAGAGTTCCATAAAGGATATAGTGCAGAAGTGTTCCTACAATATTCTTCTCACTCGGAGGGCAACCTGGAACATTAATAACAGGCTTATGTGTTACTTTGCTCATTGGTACAGCACCTGTTGGATTTGGAGCAGCTGCTTGAATACCACCAAATGCTGAACAAGTACCAATTGCAAAAATTGCTGCCGCATCTTCAGCCGCTTTCTTTGCTGTATGGAGTCCAGTATGACCATGTGGTCCAATTGTCAAATATCCACCATGCATTCCTGTTGGAATACCACCTTCAACCATTAAGATGTAGCGCCCCTTATATTTTTCAATTGCATGCTCAAGATTATGCTCCGCCTGCCACCCTGCAGCAGCCATAAGTGTTTCATGATATTCAAGAGAGATATAGTCAAAAATTAAGCTGTCTATAGTAGGTGTAGATGTACGAAGCAAGCTTTCACTACATCCTGTACACTCAGCCATATGCAACCAAACTATTGGCAATCTGTCTGCAACTTCTGCTGCTGCAGCTACAGTAGGTGCAAATGTAGCTGGAAGAGACAATACAGCTGTCATTGCACTTGCCCACTTCATAAAATCACGTCGAGAGAAACCTTTCTCTTCCAATAACTCAGGAATTGATCTATTTTCCTGAATTTTAGGAAGCTTTTTCAGCGCATTGATTCTTTCAGAAAATCGCTGAAGCAAACTTGACTCATTCATTTTTACTCCTTATTAAAAGTAGAACAGCCGCTATTATATAGCCATAATATTTTAATTTTTGAAACTTTTCGCAAATGTAAATATTATGACTTTTAATGGCCTGTGAATGAATGATAATTCGTTTGAACTTAAATTTTTATGAATGAATGCTTATTTGCATTAATAACTCTTAAAAATATATTTTTTTGAAACTCTATTTAAATAACACTGCTCATTATCGCTTTTTTATTAAATAGTTTTTATAGTCATAAATATTAGGCTTCTCTACAAAATATATAAATAAAAATATCTAATAAGCACTTAAAGTAACTCTTTGATAATTCTAAAATTAAGATATGCTAAAATTAAATTATGATCACACAATGTATTTACTGTAACAACACTAAACTGTATAAACTTGCAAATGGGCATCTAAAATGTGCACTATGTAAACGTAAAATAAGTCCTGCAAAAATAGAAAAAACTAAAAAGCTCATTGATGCATTCTGCAAAAACTTAACAGCAAGAGATGCTTCAAAAGAGTGCGAAACTAGCTATATGACCGCTAAAACATACTATGATCAGATACGTTTACTCATTACTCAATATTTAGAAGAGCAGTACAATAGACACGCAGGAGAGATTAAAGAGTTTGATGAATACTTCTATCTTGAGAAAAGTAAAAAGAGAAATGAAAATACAATTTTTGATATTCAAAACTTTTTGACATTCGATTATGGTGGAAAAGTTTACAATATTCTTATGCCCTCTCTTAGAAAGTATCGAACCAACCTATTAGATGATGGATTACAATATGAATATTACAATCAACTCTCACGCTTCATCACATTCAGACGAGTTGCAAAACTTGAACATTTAGATAACACCATAATTAAATTTTGGAACTTTTTTGAAGAAAATATAAAGAAGTATAGAGGCATAGATAAAGAGAACTTTATCTATTACCTAAAAGAGTTTGAATTTAAATTTAACTACTCCAAAGAAGAGCAGAAAGATATTCTATACTCTCTCTACAAAATATCTTAAAATAGGTAATTTAACTCAAACCTGTACTCATTATATGATGGATCATCTTTTATTGTACCATCCTGTGCCACTGTATTACTATCTCCGCTAACCAATCCTACCCTGACACGAGCGGAAAGTCCAGGCAGTGATTTAAACTTTTTGATTGCATCTAAGTGAAGAACATTACTATCTGCCTGAACACCCGGCTTATTATCGTCAAAATCTTGAATTGCATACCTTACCATACCAGTTAAACCAGGTACCAATCCAGCCTTACCAAAATCATAATCAACTCTTACCATATAGGTCTTTGTATTAGCATACCAGTTGTATTGACCCATTGCACGCGTATATCCACCTGTTGGAGCACCTCTCCAAGGAGCTATGATATCTGCTTCATCAGCAACTTTAGAGTAGCCAAAACGAAATTTCCAAACATAAGGTGTATTAACATCCAACTTTACTGCGTATAGATAGCTATCTAAACTAGTTGGGTCGCTATATCCAGTAGTATTTGTTTTTAAGTTAGCTACATCGCCCAATTTACCATCTAGCCCATCAAACTGTTGCATATATCTAGCAGAAGGTATAAATTTGAATTTTCCAAAATTTAAAGTATATGCCCCCTCTATTGTTGCAGAAGATACAACATCAGGTACAGCAGTATAGTTAGCCATCAATTTAAGATTTTTGATCGATTTATTGATTGTTTCAAAAACAATTAAAGAGTGATCTACATCTAATCCATTTGATTTAAATGCAGAATATGAAAGTGATTTATTGATTGCAGAATCATCATTATTTGCCCAACTCTCTCCACTCTCATCTTTAAAAGTGATCACATCATGAAATGTTGTATGATCTCTTAATTTTTGACTTGTTAAATAGGCTAGTTTAACTGTAGTATTAGGTATATTTTTAGATGTTAGTGTATAACCTTCAAATGTATTTGGGATCATCTTTGTATCATTACTTTTGGTTAAAAAACTCTCAAAAATCTGTCGTCCGACTCTAACAAAAGTTTTACTGAAACGATACTGCAGATAGCTCTGAGCCAAAACATTTATACCCCAATCTCCAGTAGTTTTTACACTCAACCTGCTTGTAGTATCTTTACCAGCCTTTAAAAATCCAACATCATCACTATCCATATGTATAGGAGATTGAGAAGTATATATGCCTACTAATCCACTAAATCCTCTATACTCAGCAGTTTTATATAAAAAACTTCCGCCAACTCCTATAGCCCAGTTATCTTTTCTATCACTATTCTCCTCTTTCCAATCCCATTTAAATGTATTGACACGAAACCTACCATAAAAGATACCTTCAGATAAAACTTTACCAATATCATCAACAACTGGTGGACTCTTTTTAAATACTAAAGTTCTATTTGCTTTAAGTTCAACTTTTGTATTATCTGCTAATACTACTGATTGACCTAAAATAGCTATTGCCGAAATCATTGAAATTAATTTTTTCATACCTTAAACTCCTCTAATTTACTATTTTTAACTACTTTTTTCATAGTCTCAATAGTAGTATCCCTTAACTCTTTATCTACCACAGATGATATATCTAAAAGTTTTTCCATCTCTTTTGAGTTTTGCACTACTTCACTAGATGTAGTAACAACAGAATCTACTATTGTATTAATTGTTGCATTAATCTCTACTAAGCTCTTTTGAGTCTTTTCAGCCAATTTTCTTATGCATCTACTTACTCCTATTTTTAACTAATAATTATACCCCCCCGATTAATATAACTTTAAACAAAGATAAAATTTAAACTTTCAATATGCTATAATATTTAGAAAAAACTGAGGCTAAGCAGATGGATAAGACAAAAGTTGATGATATGCTTCTTGAAATGATAGAGCCAAAAATTCAAGAGATAAACAAAAAGTTCTCAAACAAAGGTAGTTTAACGCAAGATGATATAAATACATTGCTTTTGAAATCTCAATACAACCATATCAACCATTTAGATCTAAAGCTAAATGAAGTCACTGAAAGTGTAGTTAAACTAGAGCAGAAGTTTATAAATTTGGAGCGTAGATTTGAGAATCTGGAGCAGAAGTTTACAAACCTAGAGCAGAAAGTTACAAGTGAGCTAAAAACATTTGAGCAAAAGATGGAAGCTACCATAAATGATGCTCTAAATAAAAATATGACAAAACTCATAATGATAATGGGAGCATTTATAGCACTATTTAAGATCATAGATAAGTTTTAGAATATCAAAAGAATCTATCAAAAACCTTTTTAAAATCTATCTTTGCCTTACAGCCTTGGATCTCAAACTCATATCTCATATCGTCACTCAATATCTTTCTATAAACTCCATCTATATTTTTGTAGGCTTTTACCATCTTTTGCTCTGGATATACCAAGATGTAGTAGCCTACCCCCTCTTTTTCATATATCTGAAATTTATCTATCTCATCCCTTTTTGCTCTGTTTGGACTTACTACCTCTACTATGAGTTTGGGAGGCATAGTGATATTTATCTCAAACTTTTGACAAACTACCACTACATCAGGTCTAACCACCGTATAATTATCTACTACATAATCCTCTTCACCTAAAACATAGCAATTGCACTCATTCAACTCATTTCCTAAAATCCTAGATATCTCATATGCTATAGCTTGATGATTAAAAACCGGGCTTGGAGCCATAGCATAAGCTACACCACCTATAAGCTCCCATCTACCCTCCCACTCTTTGTAGTCGTCATATGTATAGTACTCTATGATTTGCCCTCTCATAACTTATGTCCTAAATTTAATTAATACACTATTTAGATCATCTATTAAGTGGTGAAGTCTATCAGAAGCAGTTGCAATCTCTTCAACACTTCTTGCACCTTTTGAACTATTTAGAGCAACATTATCCATCTTTTTTGCAATCTCTTCTATTTTTAAACTCATGTTTTCTGAACTATTATAAATATTTGAAACCATTTTTACTGCATTAGACATCTTAGAGGATGTATCCTCAATCATATCGGTTGTCTCTTTAGCTGTTTCATATAGCACCTCTGACTCTTTAGAGTTTTCATTGATTGAGTCGGAGATCTCTACAATCGATTGAACTATAACATTTACAGTCGCATTTATCTCATTTAATATTTTTTGAGTTTTCTCTGCAAGTTGTCTCACCTCATCAGCAACTACAGCAAATCCTCGTCCATGCTCACCGGCGCGCGCCGCTTCTATAGCAGCATTTAAGGCTAAAAGATTTGTTTGATCCGCAATATCTGAGATCATACTTAAAACCTCTTTGATCTGCTCAGTATCTTTTGAAAGTTCACTCATCTTTTGGGCAAACTCAATCTCTTTTTGAGAGTTCTCTTCAACCTTTTTAGTCATATCTAAAATCATCTCAACACTCTGATTGAGATTTTTATTTGTCTCTAAAATGATCTCATTTGACTCTTTTGCAAACCTTGCAGACTCTTTACTATCAACTTTTATGCTTTGCAATTCACTATTTGCTGTCTCTATATCTATTGCACTCTCTTCTATTCTTCTGCCAACCTCTTTAGCAGTTACAAAAAGCTCATGTGATATAGATGAGTTTTCAGCACTAACACTTTTAGCATTACTTACTGTCTTTCTAACTTTTTCTATAAATTTATTAAACTCTTCAGCGGTTTGCCCTATCTCATCATCAGATTTTACCTCTATATATTTGGTAAGATCACCTTCACTGCTTGAAAGTTCACTAGCTTTCTCTCTTAAAGCTGTTATAGGATCAACAACAACTTTTCTAATAGCTATCTGCATTACAAATAGAATAATAAAGTATGTAACAAATGAAACAGCTATCTCTTTAATTATAGAGAGGTTTGCATCTTTTGCTATTTTCAATATCTTTGATGCCTTTTCTCCAATAACAGCATACCCTACAACATCACCAAATTTACTCTTTAATTTTATAACTTTTGTAAAATAGTTATCATCAATTATATAGTTATGTTTCAACCCCTCTTCTATTGAGAATTTAGGAGATTTCACATAATTTAAAAACTGCTCATCAATATGTTTAGAGCTTGAGAGTAGATGCCCCTCTTTCTTATAGAGATCTTTTTTTACAATACCAGCATAACTTTTATCTAAAAAGTAGAGAAAATAGATATTCTCTTTTTTTAATGCTCCTCCAAAATTATTGATCCCGCCACTAAAATCTACAAACCCATAAAAGTTACCATTATCGATAATAGGAGCTAATGCTCTAAGCCTTAAACCTTTAGGATCTTCTTCAAATGTGACAAAAGGTTTTTTAGTTTTAACCAACTCTCTATAGCTTTTAAAATAGCTTACATCGCCACCGTGACTTTTATGCTTCCAAGATTTAAAAAATGATTTAAGATCTTTGGTAACTATATGAATACTTACCTTTTTAAATGGAGTATTTTCTCTATACATATCTCCAATGCCAGTAAAAACCTTTTGCAACAGTGTACAATCTCCACTTTTTAAAGCAGTTAAAATATCATGATTTATAGACAACTGTAAAGCATTTGTAATCCAGACATTCTCTTTTGATTTTATTAATGAATTAATCCTCTTTTCATAATATTTTGATTCATCCTCTAAAATAGTCTCTTCAATATGTTTTCCTGCAAAGTAGAGATTTACCAAACTTAAAACTATAGCTATAGTAATACTTATAATCAAAGCCAAAAAAAGTTTCATTATTATAGATGTAATCTTTTTCATAATAGACCCTTTCAACCAATTCTAGT
>CAZGCF010000021.1:0-10247 GCA_964524095.1 uncultured Campylobacterales bacterium
GATTTATATGCTTCAACCTCGGTTAAAAAGTTAATAGACTTGTTGTAAATATCCATGGGCTTATAATCTATGGGAAGTTATGATGGCAAATACTTGGTTTCCAAAAGAAGTTGATTTGACAGAAGATGCAAGAGATTACAAGCATCTACTGCCAGCTGAACGTCGTATGTATGACAAAGTACTTGCCCAGTTGATCTTTATGGACTCAATCCAAACAAACAATACTGTTGACAATGTCAACCCTTGGATTACAGCTCCAGAAGTAAATATGTGTCTTGTACGTCAAGCATTTGAAGAGGCTCTACACTCTCAAAGTTATGCTGTAATGGTTGACAGTATCTCTATCAATACCGACGAAATTTATGATATGTGGAAGAGTGATACTGAACTGCTAAGAAAAAACTCTTTCATTGGAGATGTTTACGAAAGGTTTGGCGAAAAAGCACAAGATGATGATGAGGCAAAACTCTATATGCTGGTAGCAAACCAATGTTTAGAGGGGATCTACTTCTACAGTGGTTTCTCTGCTATGTATGCATTGGCTCGCAGTGGTAAAATGCTTGGTTCTGCACAAATGATCCGTTTTATTCAGCGTGATGAAGTGACACATTTAACACTTTACAGCAATATTATTAAAGAGATTAAAAAAGAGTATCCACATCTTTTCAATGAACGCATTGTCAAAAATATAAGAGAGATGTATAGACAAGCTTATGAACTTGAGCGTAACTGGGGATGGTATGTGACTGAAGATCAGATTTTAGGTCTTAATCAACAGATCATTGATCAGTATGTACAGTACTTGACAGATAAAAGACTCAAAGCAATTGGTTTAGAACCAATGTTTAATGCAGAAAATCCAATCAAATGGGTTGACAGCTTTTCAACCTTTAACGATCAAAAAACCAACTTCTTTGAAGGAAATGTTACAAACTATTCGAAAGGAAGTATAAGCTTTGATGACTTCTAATACAAAATGGAAAACATTTGCCATACAGATGGCAACAAGTGAAAACTTTGATGAAAACATTGCTCATCTTTTAGAGACTATTGCCAACTTGCCAAAACACTCAATAATCGCTACACCTGAAGTCTGTCTTACAGGTTTTGCTTACGATAGAATGAATGAAGCGTATGAAGCAAGCCAATATGGGCTTGAACAGATTAAAAAGATAAGTGATGACAAAATCATAACATTGACAACAATTGCCAAAGAGGGTGAAGAGTTTGTCAATCGTACAGATGTCATCTATAATGGAGAAATTGTTCATACACAAAAAAAGTGCAAACTATTTCCTCTTGGGAATGAACATAAGCACTTTAAAGCTGGAGATGAAGAAGAGATTAAAATTTTCGAGATTGATGGCATAAAGTTTGGAATTATTGTATGTTTTGAACTTAGATTTACAGAACTTTGGCTTAAATTGCGTGGTGCAGATATCATACTAAATCCATCTCTTTGGGGCAAACCTCGTAAACAGCACTATGAAATTTTGACAAGAGCACTTGCTATAACAAATCAATGCTATGTCATTGCCGCTGACAGTGCAAATAGAGATATGGCAAAAAGTAGTGCAATTATTGATCCAAATGGTAAAGCAATTAGTGATGATTATGCAGAGGTTATAGAAGGCACTTTCGATCAAAGAGAGATTAAACGGATACGAAGATATATAGATATGGATATTTTTCATGGATAAGGCAAAACAGATTAAACTTCAACGATTCGCTGATGATATTGCAACAGAAGTTGATCTAACACCTGCAATCTATAAGGCATTTTCATCTATTGAGCGTGAAATCTTTGTACCTCAAGGTTTTAAACACTGGGCTTATAAACTAGATGCTCTTCCTATAAAAGCGAATCAATGGATAAGCTCACCAATTACAGTAGCTAAAATGACAGTCTATTTGGAACCTGAAGGGGCAGACAACGTTTTAGAGATTGGTTGCGGAAGTGGGTATCAAGCGGCTATACTAAGTAAACTTTTTAGACGTGTCTTTACAATAGAGCGTATAGAAACTCTTTTAAAAGAGGCTAAAAACCGCTTTAAAACTTTAGAGCTAGAGAATATTCATACACGTTTAGATGATGGTCAACGTGGATGGAGACAGTATGCACCATTTGAGAGAATACTCTTTTCAGCCTCAATAAAAAGAGTTCCAGATACTATTTTTAGTCAACTTGCAGATGGAGGAGTTCTTGTTGCACCAATTGAAAAGGGTAGTGAGCAAATAATTACACAGTTTATAAAAAGAGGTTCAGAAATCACAGAGATTCCAAAAGAGAGTTGTCTCTTTGTTCCAGTAAAAAATGGGATTGAATAGATATAATTAGTTGACAACTTTTTGGTATAATGTAAACATTTAGTCAATAATAGGGTTAACAGATGCAACAACTTATAAAACCTTCTGAATATGCTCAAATGCATGGATTATCGCGACAAAGTGTCTATGCTAAAATTAAAAGAGGTACTCTGCCAGCTAGAAAAGTTGATGGTAGATATTATGTAATTGTTGCTACAAATATAGAGTCAGAATCAAATAACTCCAGTGAAAATGTTGTCAATGAGGAAGAGAAAATAGAGCATGTTTCATTGATTGATGAGTATAGAGAGATTATAAAAGCAAAAGATGAAACAATTGCAGTATTGAAAAGTTCTATTGAAGACCTTAAAGAGGCAAATAGAGAGATAACAAAAACCCTTCAAGATGAGATCGCCCTACTAAAACAAGCATTTCATGAGATGCGTGCAATATATTTAACAAATTATCAAATTACACATCAAAAAGAGAGCGAATCTACCATAGATATTGAGACTGAAGAAGAGAGTGTAAATATTAAAGATAAAGAGTCAACAGATATAAAAAAGCAAGATCATGAAGAGTGTTGGATACCACTTGGAGATCTAATCCAGAGACAACAATATAACTACAATAAAGCAAAGCAGGTAGTAAAAAGGTTTAAAAAAGCATACAAAAGAGGTGATAAACGGATTAAAAAAGAGAATGGGATTTACTACATCTCTTGCTATGACTTTTATGAAGATATATTAGAGTAGCTTCTTGAATATATAAATTCGGGGTGTGGCGCAGTCTGGTTAGCGTGCTACCTTGGGGTGGTAGAGGTCGCCGGTTCAAATCCGGCCACTCCGACCATTTAATCCTACTATTGAGACTAAGCATTATTTGCTATTACTACTTCAAACTCCAAATATAGAAGAGGATAATCTCTTAAAATCCTTCTTGTTTGTGTAATACTAAGTTTTCGTCTGCCACCACTTACACCACTTTGTTTAATATAGCGTAACATAGAGAGTCTATCGCTAAAATATAGCCTAAATTGAAGAGTATCAATTTTTACATTAAGATGTTTTTGCAGTAACCTTATAGTCTCATCTTTTGATCTGATAGGTGAAGATATACCAGCAATACTATGCAATGTTTTAAATGTACCAGAGGTAAAGAGTGATAATGCTACAGGCTTTTTAAAATCTGCTATTTGAGATAGTGTCCAGTCAAGATCTCTGCTCCACTGAAGAGCAGAAGAAGAGACTATTAGATCAAACTCTCTCTTTTTCAACACTTTAAAGAGTTTTGGATCATTAAAGTCACCAACCATAGTTTCAACACCATTTATAGTTGGATGAATTGCAATCATTTCAGGTGCAATATCAATTGCAAAATAACTTACAAATGGCTTTTTATAGGCATTAAAAAAGCCTCCACTACCACACCCAAGATCTACAACATGAGAAAAACTACCAGAAATTTTACTAGCAAGTACTTCAGCTACGCGTGCTTGAATTAAACTATAACGACTATATGATTTAGCAAATCTTTGAAATTCCATATTTACTTTCTATAATGTTTAGGATATAATTTCGGGCTAATTATACACTACTTTTTACAAAGGCAATTTGTGCAATGATTACCGTTTTATTTATAATTCAAATCGTACTGGCTGTCATATTGACTATTCTTGTTCTTCTTCAGAAGAGTTCATCTATTGGACTTGGTGCATATAGTGGATCTAATGAATCTGTTTTTGGAGCAAAGGGTCCTGCTGGTTTTCTAGTTAAAGCTACCTTTACTATAGGTTTAATCTTTATTTTAAACACAATAGCATTGGGCTACTTCTATAACAAAAACTATAACCAGTCTGTTGTAGATAATCTACCATCTCAAAGTAGTATTCCAACTGCACCTTCAGTACCTACTGCTCCTTCAGCACCATCAACTCCTGCAGGAAAATAATGCGCCTTTGGCTTTGGCTCAGCTCTATCTGCCTGAGCCTATGGGCAGATGCCCATATCTTCGTCTATCACCGTTTTGGAGATACAAAACATCAATCTACAAATACATCTATAGAAGTTTTAAAAAAAGAGTTTGAATATTTTAGAACAAATGGATATAGAGTTGTTACTCTCTCAAAACTTGTAAAAACTATAAAAGAGGGTAAAAGTGTTCCAGATAACTGGGTAGTTTTAACAATAGATGACAGCTATAAGAGCTTCTATGAAAATGGCTTACCTATTTTCAAAGCCTATGGGTATCCATTTACACTATTTGTTTATACTAAGGCAACTGAAGCCGGTTATGGCGATTTTATGACCTGGAAAGAGATAAATGAAGCCAAAAAATATGGAGAGTTGGGATTTCATTCACATAGACATCCACATATGGTCTCAAAGAGTAGTAAAGATCTAAAAAAAGATTTTACTACCGGTATTGAACTAATGCAAAAACGAACTGGGGTTAAACCAAAATATTTTGCTTACCCTTATGGCGAATATGATAATCGTGTAAAAAAGATAGCAAAAGAGTATAATTTTGAAGCAATAGTTAACCAAAATGTTGGTGCTGTTTCAAAATTTTCCGATATTTTTGATATTGACCGCATAGCACTAACAGGTAGTACAAATCTAAAAAGTAAATTAAAAATAAAATTCTTGCCAGCAACCTGGATAGAGCCTAAAAACTATCCAGAAGATGGTATATTAAAAAGCATTCAGATAAAAATAGATACACCTGTAAAAACAAAGAAAGCACAGCTTTATATTACTGGGTATGGATGGCAATGGGTACCTATAAAGAACAATATAGTAAAAATCAAACTAAGAAAACTGCTTAAAAATCGTAGAAGCCGTCTAATTTTAAAGCTTGATAACGATAAAATAAGTACAAAAATTTTGGTAAAACCATAATAACAGGAGTAAAAAAATGGAAGAGTTAAACAGTGTTTACGATTATGCCAAAGAGCATATGGAAAAGAGTTTAGAAGTCCTAAAAAAAGATTTCACTACAATCCGCACAGGTCGTGTCTCTACACACATTGTTGACAATATAAAAGTTGACTACTACGGAACACCAACTCCTCTAAATCAGGTGGGTAGTGTTATAGCTACAGATGCACAGACTATTACGATCAGCCCTTGGGAGAAAAACCTTTTACCAGATATTGAGCATGCAATTCAGCAGGCAAATATCGGTGTCAATCCTAACAATGATGGTGAAACAATTAAACTATTCTTCCCTCCTATGACTGTAGAGCAGAGACAAGAGAGTGCAAAACAGGCAAAAGGAATGGGTGAAAAAGCAAAAATTGCTATTAGAAATATTCGTCGTGATGCGAATGACAAAGTAAAAAAACTTGCTAAAGATAAAGTGATAACTGAAGATGAAGAGAAGAGAGGGCTTGATCAAGTTCAAAAAATCACTGATGACTACATTAAAAAAGTTGATGAGCTTGTAAAAGCTAAAGAAGCAGAAGTCCTAAAGGTTTAAGCTGTGGATATCAAACAGATCTATATGGATGCAGAGGCACTGTTACAAGGGCACTTTAAACTAAGCTCAGGTAATCACTCAGAGTACTATTTGCAGTCAGCCAAAGTTCTTGAAGACCCAAAAACAGCTAAACTTTTAGCTGAGTCATTGGCTGAGCAGATTAAAGAGTATGGTCTTGAAGTAGATACAATCTGCTCACCTGCAATCGGTGGACTTATTGCAGGCTTTGCATTGGCAACTGCACTTGATTGTCGTTACATCTTTACAGAACGTGTCAATGGCACAATGACATTGCGCAGAGGCTTTGAAGTAAAAAAGGGTGAAAAGATACTAATTTGTGAAGATATCATCACTACAGGTGGTTCTGCAATGGAAGCAGCTGCAGAAGTTGAACGACTTGGAGCTGAGATTGTCGGTTTTGCAGCACTGGCAAATAGAGGGTTCTGTAAACGTGTAAATAGCGATTTAGCTGACAAACCTAACTGTAAACTTCCTAAAGATAAGCCTTTCTTTGCTCTGGCAGACTTCGACTTTCCTATGTATGCACCTGAGGAGTGTCCAATGTGTAAAGATGGAAGTGAAGCCATAAAACCAGGTAGCCGCGGTAATTAAGGGTATAGAATGGGGCGCTGGCGTAAAGTAAAACAAGGTAAGATTGAGTCTCTAAAAAAAGAGAAAAAAGAGATTTTAGAATCTTTTAAATCTTTACAATGCGCTCCAATTACACTACGTCTTAAAGCGCTGTTGACAGATACCTTTATGATTACAATGCCTGTTTTATACATTGTCATATATCTTGTTATGGGTGACAGAGAAGGGTTTAAAGAGCATATGGGGCAAGGGTGGTTAATAATTTTAACAGTTCATATGATAATTACCCTTGCATTTTGGAAATTAAAGGCTCAAACTCCTGGTATGAAAGCATACGACCTATATCTTATAGATCCACAAACAGATGAAAAACCTGGAATTGTAAAATTGATCTTGCGTTATGTAATGCTACAAACTTCGATTCTCTCATTTTTTGGTATCTTCTTACCATTTATAATGAAAGATAAAAAGGGGTTACACGACCTAATTTCTGGTACTTGTATCGTATATAAACCTTAAGAAAGGTGCTTAATGTTCTGGCGTCTTTCAGCTTTCTATTTTTTCTATTTTGCAATTATCGGTGTTTATGTGATCTTTTTTCCAAAAGCATTGCAAATGGTTGGCTACTCAAGCGCTCAAATTGGCATACTACTTTCAGCTGCACCTCTAATGCGCTTTATAATGCCATTCTTCTTTTTAAAACACGTAAAATTGGATAGAAAGAGCTACACACTCTCTCTTATTATTTTGTCAATTTCTGTAACTCTTTTCTATCCGGCATTAAACAGTTTTACAGCACTTTTGAGTGTTAACCTTCTATTTGGTGCATCTATTAGCATATCTCTTCCATATGTTGAAGCACATGCATTAGAGGTACTTAACAGGTCAACTTATGGTAAATCAAGACTTTTTGGCTCTATAGGGTTTATGCTTATTGCACTATGGCTTGGTAAAGTTCTTGATACTCCAATAGATGCAATTCACTATCTTCTAGGTACAACACTTTTTACAACGCTAAGTGGGCTTGCTATTGTATATGGTATAAAACAGAGTGAAAATGAGGAGAAAAAAGAGGAGGGTAAAGCTAACTTTTCTATTATTGGTTTCTGGCCACTTTGGCTAAGTTTCTTTTTGATGCAGGTTAGCTTTGGAGGGTTTTACAACTTTTTCACAATCTATGAAACAAGTCACGGAATCAGCCTTGAAATTACTAGCTGGCTTTGGAGTTTCGGTGTTATATGTGAAATTGCAATGCTCTATTTTCAAGGACCGCTTCTTAACAAAAATCTATTTACCATTATACAGGTTACCATTGTTATTACAATATTAAGATGGCTGCTTCTATGGCTCTTTCCTGATAATTTGACAATTACTTTTGCAGCCCAAAGTCTGCATGCATTCGGCTTTGCTCTTTATCACACTGCTTCAATTACACTTCTTCACACCCTTTACCATCAAAAAGCTTTGGCACAGCAGTTTTTCCTTGGTATCTCTTACGGCTTGGGTGGATTTATTGGAAGCATCATAGCTGGACAGGCATATGGTGAGTACCTTTTTTTTGTTGAAGCATTAATTGCAGTAACTGCATTTTTAATTCTAAAAATAGAAAAAAAGAGATGATTGCTATTACAAACTTATAATTTTATCGATATAATATAAACAAACTAACAGTAAAAAGGATTAAAATGAAAAAAGTTTCTCTTATTACTTCTGCAATTGTAGCTCTTACAACATCAGTTATGGCAGATACTATTGGTGGAGAAGTAGCAATTGGCATATGGAACCATGATCCAAGCGGATGGATTCAATACAATGGTGACAAAATTGATTTAAAGGATGATCTAAATTTAGATTCTAAAAGCGAAGTATATTTTCGTGCTAAAGTAGAGCATCCAATACCAATTATTCCAAATATAAGAGTTGCATATACTCAAGTAAATAGTAGTGGAAATGCAAATTTGACAAAAAGTATTCAATTTGGTAATAATACATTTACAGCAAATTCAACTACAACTACAGATATACAATTAAATAGTCTTGATGCAACACTATATTATGAGATAATTGATATTGGTTTTGATGCTGATCTTGGAATTACTTTTAGATATATTGATGGATATACCGAAATCAATACAGCTGTTACAAATAGTAGAGTAGATATTAAAGCACCATTCCCTATGCTCTATGCAAATGTTAGAGTGCCATTGCCATTTTTAGGCGATCTATCTGTAGGAGCAGAAGGGAACTTCATTACATATGATGGTAATACAGTATATGATCTACAAGCTGATGTTAGATATGAGTTTTTTATGGGGCTTGGAGTAGAAGCAGGATATAGAGCTCAAAAATATAAGTTTGATAATATTGATGATACCAATAGCGACATCGATATAGAAGGATTCTTTATCGGTGCCGTCTGGGATTTTTAAAGATACTCGACAATTTTGTCGAGTGGTAATCTAATCTTCTTTGTAACTTCATTTACCCGGTAACCAAAGGCAATAATGAGTGCTAACTCCTCCTTTGCCGGGTTAATATTGAGCAGACTCTCTATTTTTTCTTTTTCAAAGCCTTCTATTGGACAGCTATCAATGCCTAATGCAACTGCTCCTGTCATCATATTTGCAGCTGCAATATAGCATTGTCTGCTACTCCAAGAAAAGATGCCTTCACCAGCCATTTTAGACGTTGCAAACTTGTCATAGATATCAAAGTATGCTTCTATTCTCTCTTTAGGCAAATCACGACGTGAAAGCATATCGCGACTATATTTGCTACCTGGAGCAAGTGGAGAGATGAT
The DNA here is from genome assembly GCA_964524095.1 of uncultured Campylobacterales bacterium. GTDB lineage: Bacteria > Campylobacterota > Campylobacteria > Campylobacterales > Hydrogenimonadaceae > Hydrogenimonas. The sequence continues at coordinate 9,179 of CAZGCF010000021.1, forward strand.
TGTTTTAATCAGCACAAGATCACTGCATGTCGTAATCTGCGGCTGATCCCAACAAAATGGTCGCAGCTTCTCTTTCATCTCCTGGCTTTGAACTACCAAAAAACGCCAAGGCTCCATACCAAATGATGAAGGACTTAAACGACCATACTCTAAAATCAGCTCCAACTTCTCTTTAGAGATCCTTTTTGTTTCATCAAAAAGTTTGCAAGCATGCCTCTTTTGCATTACATCTAAAAAGTTATCAGAACTAACCATCTCTACCTACTCACTTTTTCTGTTTTTCCATACGTTTACGAACATGTGGATCAAGATATCTTTTTCGTACACGAATATTTTCTGGTGTCACTTCAACAAGCTCATCATCTTCAATCCACTCCATAGCACGCTCTAGAGTCATTTCACGAGGTGGAACAAGAACAATAGCATCATCTGCTCCTGAAGAGCGTACATTTGATAGTTTTTTTCCTTTAATCGGGTTAACTTCCAAGTCATTAGGACGAGAGTGTTCACCTATGATCATACCTACATAAACTTCTGTCTGAGGTTTAATGAAAAGTACTCCTCTATCTTGCAGGTTATATAGAGAGTAACCAAGAGCTTTACCATTCTCCATAGAGATAAGTGCACCATTGGCACGATGCTCAACATTACCTACAAATGCACGATACTCAAGGAATGAGTGGTTCATAATACCTTCACCCTTTGTATCGGTCAAAAATTGTGTTCTAAATCCAATTAATCCTCGTGCAGGAATCTCAAACTCAATGCGGGTCGTACCATCTGGCATAGGGTTCATAGATGTCATCTCAGCTTTACGGCGTCCAAGTTTTTCAATAACAGAACCGCTAAACTCTTCAGGTACATCAATAACAAGGTGTTCATATGGTTCAAGACGTACACCATTCTCCTCTTTTATGACAACTTCCGGACGAGAGATCAAAAACTCAAACCCTTCACGACGCATATTTTCTGCCAAAATAGAGATTTGAAGCTCTCCACGTCCAGATACTTTAAAACTTCCTTCTCCAAGCTGTTCAAGGCGCATTGCAATGTTGGTTTCCATCTCTTT
>CAZGCF010000022.1:0-4225 GCA_964524095.1 uncultured Campylobacterales bacterium
GAATATTGGTATATTCCTGAGTCTAATGGTTTTAGAGTAGTAAAAAATATTTATTTGAAAGGCTGATTGTGAATGAGAATATTAATTTTCAAACACGTGTAATAATAGCAACTGTACTATCCTTACTAGTTTTTGTAGGTTATGATTACTTTTTTATGCCTAAACCAAAAAATATGGTTGAACAAAATAGCAGTGTAAAAACAGCTCTAAATGAGGTTAAAAAAGAACCTAAAACAGCAACACCTTCTCATACAGAAAAGAGTACTACTAATGTAGCACAGAATAGTCAGACAACTGACAAATCATTATCTAACGTAATAGCAACTGTTGAAACATCAAATGCAACAATAGAGTTTGATGCACTTGGTAGAATTTCTCAAGTTTATTTGAAAGATAAACAGTATCGTACTGAAGAGGGAAAGGAGCTTAAACTTTTTAACTCTCCTAAAATTCCTAAACCTCTTGAGATAAGATTTAGCGATCCTAGATTGAATGAACTTGCTTTTAAAACTCCATATACTGTATCTATATCTAAAGTAAATATTGGTAAAGAGAAACCTAAAGAGCTCCTTTTTACACAAAACTTAGATGGTTTAATTGTAAAAAAGAGAGTGGTAATCTACCCTGATCATCACTATGATGTAACAGTTAAAATGAGCGATTCTAAATCTTACTTCATCTCACCTGGTTTTCGTCCTGATCTAAGAATTGATAATTACACTGTTCATGGAGTTATGGTTGAAGAGTCTGATGGAACATTAACAATAATAGATGATGGCGATGCAAAAGGTACAGAATCTTTCAGAAAAGCTCGTATAGCTGTTGCTTTTGATCGCTACTATGCAACTGCTCTTTACGATTTTAAAAATGGAATGGATGTTGTAATTAATAAAGATACAGAAGAGAACCCTATTCTATTTATAAAAGTTGAAGAAAATGATAAAACCTTACATGGTTATATTGGACCAAAAGAGTATAAAATTTTACACTCTATTCATCCTGAGTTAACCAAAATTATTGAGTTTGGTTGGTTCACCTTTATAGCGGCTCCAATGTTTAAAGTTCTTATGTGGCTTCACAACTTCATTCCTAACTGGGGGTGGACAATAGTTGCATTGACTATTCTTATTCGAATACTTCTTTACCCTTTAACATACAAAGGTATGGTCTCTATGCATAAGCTTAAAGAGCTTACTCCTAAAATTAAAGAGATTCAGCAGAAGTATAAAGGCGACCCACAAAAGATGAATATGCATATGATGGAGCTTTATAAAAAACATAAAGCAAATCCTTTAGGTGGTTGTTTACCTATGCTATTGCAGATACCTGTATTTTTTGCTATATATAGAGTTCTTTTGAATGCTATAGAGTTAAAAGGTGCCGAGTGGATACTTTGGATTCATGATCTATCTGTAATGGATCCATACTATGTATTACCAATATTAATGGGAGCATCAATGTGGTTACACCAAATGGTTACTCCAAACAATTTTACAGATCCTATGCAAGAGAAGATATTTAAGTGGTTACCGGTTATATTTACTTTCTTCTTTGTTACTTTCCCAGCTGGACTTGTATTGTACTGGTTAACCAATAATATATTCTCAATTGCACAACAACTTATAATAAATAAAATGCTAGAAAAGCATAAAAAGGCTGAATAATGAAAAAGTTTGAAGCTTTAACACTAGAAGAAGCGTATGCAGAAGCGGCAAAAGAGTTCTCTTGTTCAATAACAGAGCTAGAGATTCAAATAATACAAAATCCAACTAAAGGTTTTCTTGGAATTGGCCGCAAACCAGCAATTATAGTTGCACAATGCAAAAAACCTCAAGAAAAGTGTGAAAAAAAAGAGGAACAAAAAAATGAAACTCCTAAAAAAGAGAGAAATATTGATATAAACTCTGATAAAACCAATAAGAGCGATAAGAGTGCAAAAGAGCTAAATATACCTAATATTAAAGATGTTAAAGAGCATAAAAGTGTTAATGAAGAGGCTGATGACAAAAGTGCTGATAGATTAGAAAATCAACCAATAAAAGAGAAAATGGTTGAAGAAAATAGCAAAAGCTATTTAAAAAAAGAGAGAGAAATATTTGATAATTTCTATACAGAATCTTTAGATATCGATACAGTTGTAAACATTGTTGAAGAAGAGATTAATAGACTATTCTCTTCTGCCTGTTTCAACCTTGATCCTATTAGTGTAAGTGTTTATGATGATGAAACAATTTTTATTGAATTTAAAGGTGAAGATGCTGCACTTCTCATAGGTAAAGAGGGGTATAGATATAAGTCACTAGCCTATCTTATTTATAACTGGGTCAATGGCAAATATGGTTATAAAGTACGTTTAGAGATAGCAGAGTTTTTACAAAATCAAGAAGAGATGATAGAGAACTACCTTCAACCAATAATAGAAAGAGTTAAGATTGAGGGTAGAGCTCAAACAAAAGTGTTAGATGGTATTCTCGTTCAAATAGCACTTAAGCGATTAAGAGAGATCTTCCCAAATAAGTATGTTGCTATACGTTCAAATAGAGAAGGTGGTCGATACATTATTATAAATGAGTTTTTGGAGCGTCGATGAGTGATACTATAGCTGCCGTCGCCACCGCTAGCGGGGTGGGGTCGGTTGCTATTGTTCGTGTAAGTGGCGATAGTGCTCTAGATATCGCTAAAAAAGTAACCAAAAGAGAAGCCTTTTCTCCTAGATATGCCCACCTCTCTTCCCTTTACAATCAAAATGGTGAACTTATAGATGAAGCGATTGTTATATGGTTTAAAGCTCCCCATAGTTTTACTACTGAAGATGTAGTAGAGTTTCAATGTCATGGCGGATCTATTGTTGCTGAAAAGATTCTTCAAACTGTACTTCTCTATGGCGCAAGGCTTGCAGAACCGGGCGAATTTACCCGTCGAGCATTTTTAGGTGGTCGTATAGACTTAACTGAAGCAGAAGCGATAGCAAAACTTATAGAAGCAAAAAGTGATGATGCTGCCAAGATTTTAGCTAGACAGATGAAAGGTGAGCTTAGAGAGTTTGTAGATGATGTAAGAGAGAAGCTTCTTAGAGCTGTTGCATTTGCTGAAGTTACTATCGACTATGCTGAAGAAGATTTGCCTGATGATATAGCAGACAACACTCTTCATCAACTTGAAGAGATAGAGCTTAAAATAGAGCAGATAGTTAGTTCAAGTGAACGCAGACGGGGTATGATAGAGGGCTTTAAAGTCTCAATTGTAGGCAAACCCAATGTTGGAAAAAGCTCTTTGCTAAATGCTATGCTAGGTTACAAAAGAGCTATTGTAAGTGATATAGCCGGTACTACCAGAGATACTATTGAGGAGCAGATAAGAGTTGGCTCACACCTAATTCGCATCATAGATACAGCAGGAATTAGAGACTCATCAGATACAATTGAAAAGATTGGTATAGAAAGATCTGTAGAGGCTATTAAACAGAGTGATATAGTTATTGCAATCTTTGATGCAAGCAGAAGTTGGGATGAAGAGGATGATCAGATACTATCTCTACTTGAGAAATCAGGAAATAATAAAGAGATAGTAGTTGCATTAAACAAAGTAGATCTTCCTAAAAAATTAGATACAAAAAAATTGGAGCGATTTAATCCATTGCAATTAAGCAAAGATAATAAAGCTCAACAGATATTTTCTGAATTGGAAAAGAGACTTTCTCAAATGGCACAAGGGGATGAACTACTCTTAATCTCTGCAAGACAGATAGAAGCAGTAAAGCGAGCCAAACTCTCAATATCTCAAGCAAAAGAGCCACTTTTAATGGGTGAATTGGAGATATTTACATTCCATCTAAATGATGCAATCTCAGCTATTAGTTCTATATCAAAGCCAGTTGACTTTAATGATATAATGGATAAAATGTTTGGAGAATTTTGCTTAGGTAAATAGGAGATATATTATGCAGATATCTTTAAATATTGATGATGCAATTTATGAAAAACTGAAAAAAAGTGGAGTTGATATTCAAGCAAAAATAGATGAGATGATTAACTCTTTAGTAAAAGAGAGAGGTCATAGTAAAGAGTTTTTAGAAAATAGAGCCTACTTTCAAAGTGTGTTAGAAGAGATTGAAAGTGGCAAGGCTAAACTATTAAGTCAAGAAGAGTATGAAAAAGAGATAGACAAAATTTTTAATAGTTTATAAATGAAGATTACAAGAAGTTAAAAGTACTTTACATCATTA
>CAZGCF010000022.1:4235-10122 GCA_964524095.1 uncultured Campylobacterales bacterium
GTAAGCAAAGAGCTATAAATTTTAAGGAAGAGTTAGAATTACATATAAAAAATTTAACAATTTTCCCCTACAAATATAGAAAATCGATATACTTTGATAATGAAAATATAAGAGATCTAATTTTTAAAGGTTACGTAATTCCTTATAAAATAGATCCAGATAAAAAAGAGATAACTATTTTAGGTATAAAAAAGTATTTAAAAGATTTTTGATGTTAATATTTCAAAAAAGTAAAAAGGTAGAGATTATATGTGCGGAATTGTTGGATATATTGGAAAAAGAGAGATTAAAAGTCAACTAATAGAAGGTTTAAGAGAGTTAGAGTATCGCGGATATGACTCTGCAGGAATTGCTGTAATGCAGAGTGGAAAGATAGACTCTTTTAAAGCTGTTGGCAAACTTACAAATTTAGATAATAAGACAAAAAACTTTTCAACTGATGGTCTGGGTGTTGGAATCGGTCATACAAGATGGGCAACCCATGGAAAACCTACCGAACTGAATGCCCATCCTCATATGGGTGATTACAGTTATGTAGTTCATAATGGAATTATTGAAAACTATCGTGAGATAAAGTCTGAACTGGAAAATTGTGGTGTAAATTTTTTAAGCCAGACAGATACAGAGGTAATTGTTCACCTTTTTGAAAAAGAGTATGAGTACCATAAAGATACTTTTGCTGCTTTTAAAGCAACAATTGATCAACTTGAAGGTGCTTATGCAGTTTTACTTATAACCCAAAAATCTTTAGATACTATCTATTTTGCCCGTAAAGGTTCACCGATGATTATCGGTAAAAATAGTGACAATGAGATCTTTTTTGCCTCATCAGATGCACCTTTGATTGGCGAAGCTAAAGAGGTTGCATATATGGAGGATGGTACCATAGGGTATGCAACACCAGATTCCATATATTCTAAACCTCATACTCTACAGTTTGTTCCACTTTCAGGAGATAAACTAACAGCTCAAAAGGGTGGGTATCGCTTCTTTATGGAAAAAGAGATTTATGAGCAGTATGAAGTGATGAGCGATACAATGATAGGGCGTGTATTAGATAATGAGATCTCTTTTGAAGAGATAGATGAGAACTTCTTAGATGGTATCTCACGCATAAAACTTTGTGCTTGTGGTACAAGTTATCACGCCGCATTAGTCTCTAGTTACCTTTTTGAAAGATTGTCAAAACTGCCTGTACAAGTGGAGATAGCCAGTGAGTTTCGCTATAAAGAACCACTACTGACAAAAGATACGCTCTTTATAGTTATTAGTCAAAGTGGTGAGACTGCAGATACTCTCGAAGCTCTTAAAATGGCAAAACGTGCCGGATTAAAGACGTTGGCTATCTGTAATGTTGACAACTCATCCATTGTACGCTTGGCAGACACCACAATTTTAACTAGAGCTGGAATAGAAAAAGGGGTTGCAAGTACCAAAGCTTTTGCTACGCAAGTTATGGTTTTATGGATGTTATCACTCTATTTTGGAAAGAGATCTGGTGTTTTAGAAGATAGTCAAATTAACAAAGAGCTTACAGCTATGGGGCATGTTCCTACTGTTTTAAAAAGTGCTCTTGATATACATGAAAAGTGTAAACGCCTCTCTAAACGTTACTTGCATGGGCATGGATTCTTCTTTATAGGACGAGATATATTCTACCCTTTGGCTCTTGAGGGGGCTTTAAAACTAAAAGAGATTAGTTATCTTCACGCAGAGGGCTATCCTGCCGGTGAGATGAAGCATGGACCTATTGCTTTGGCTGATGCTGAACTCTTTACAATAGCCTTAATGCCAAAAACTCTACTTTACGATAAAACAAAAAGTAATGTAGAGGAGTTAAGTGCAAGAGACTCTACAATATTGGCAATCTCACCAGAAATTTTTGATCTTGCAGATGATTTTATCAAAACTCTATATCATAACCATCCAATGCTTGAGTTTTTTGAAATGATGGTAGCCCTACAGTTACTTGCTATGGAGATAGCAATTCGTTTAGGTAATGATGTTGATATGCCTAGAAACTTGGCTAAAAGTGTAACGGTGGAGTAAAATAATTACTCCACTACCCTTCAATTACTCCGCACTTATTTCATCTTGTTTCATTTTGAATTAGTATGAAACTGTTTTGATTAAGTAGATATTTAGATATAATTATAAAAATTAATATAGTAAAAAATTATTATAGATATAAATATCAGATAAAAAGGTACTCATTTTATGGTTATTTATGATTCGGTAAAGAAAGAGAAAGTTCCATTTGAGCCATTAAAAAAGGATCAAGTACGTCTATATGTATGTGGACCAACAGTTTATGATGATGCTCATTTAGGGCATGCTAGAAGTGCAATTGCATTTGATCTGCTTTATAGAACGCTAACTGCACTAGGTTTTAATGTAACATTTGCAAGAAACTTTACAGATATTGATGATAAGATTATTAAAAAATCTATTGAGACTGGTGAAGAGATTGAGTCTATTACAAAGAGATATACTGAGCACTATATTAATGATATGAAAGCTCTTAATGTAAAAGATGCTGATATTTCACCTCGTGCAACAACCTCAATGCAAGCTATTATAGGTATGATCTCCAAACTTCTTGAGAATGGATATGCTTATCAAAGTGATGACGGTACTGTATGGTTTGATACAACAAAAGATAGTGCTTACTGCTCTTTGTCACATAGATGCAGTGATGATGAAGATACACTGGCTCGCATTGAACATGAAGAGGGAAAACGTCATCTAAGAGATTTTGCTCTCTGGAAAGCTTGCAAGCAAAATGATGTATGTTATGACTCACCTTTTGGAAGAGGAAGACCTGGATGGCACATTGAGTGTTCAGCAATGATCGATGAGTATTTAGCTTATAAAGATGAAGAGTATGCCATAGATATCCATGGTGGTGGTGCAGATCTATTCTTTCCACACCATGAAAATGAAGCAGCTCAAACAAGGTGCGCTACACATCAAAAACTTGCAAAATATTGGATGCATAACGGCTTTGTTACCATTGATGGTGAAAAGATGAGTAAAAGCTTGGGCAATAGTTTTTTTGTAAAAGATGCACTTAAAGCTTACGATGGAGAGATAATTAGATTCTATCTTCTAAGTACACATTACAGGGCAAACTTTAACTTCAATGAAGAGGATCTTTTAGCATCTAAGAAGCGATTAGATAAGATATATCGCCTAAAAAAGCGTCTTTATGGAGTAAAAAAAGGTAGAGTCGATTCTAACTTTCAAAAAGAGATGCTAGATGCACTTAGTGATGATCTTAATATTTCAAAAGCGTTAGCTGTTGTTGATGAGATGGTAACTTCTGCAAATGAACATCTTGATCTAAACCCTAAAGATAAAGGATTTAAACAGAGTGTTGTAGCAAATATCGACTGGCTTAATGAAGTTCTTGGAGTTGGAGGTAAAGATCCATTTGCATACTTCCAGTTAGGGGTAAATAAAGAGGATATTTCAAAAATTGAATCTTTGATCTTAGAGAGAAATGAGGCTAAAAAAGCTAAAGATTTTGAAAAAGCAGATGCGATTAGAGATGAACTATTGGCTATGGGAATTCAGTTAATGGATACACCTAACGGTACTGTTTGGGAGAAATCAGAGTAATAAGAGATAATAATTGCACTATCTATTTAGCGATAGTGCAATTAAATAAGCTAATTTGATCTTTTCAAATATCTAACAAGGTATCTATCTGTAGAAACAGTTGGATCAATAGGTCTGTTTTTCAACATCTTATCTGCCAACATTTTTCCAATTAGAGGTCCAAATACAAATCCCCTACCTCCAAATCCTCCTATGAAGTAGCACCCCGGTATAGAAGGGATCTCATCAGACTCTAATTTTATATTTTTATATGGTGGTTTAAATCTCTTTTTTGCTTCATTTACATCTGCCAAATTACCGGCAATTGGAAAGTGATCATTTACTGCTGAACGATGCCCTGAATAGATCTTAACTAACTCACACCCTTTTAATTCAGGAACTAACTCAATTGCATCTTGAATCAGTTGATTTACCCGCTCAATCTCACTGCGTGGATCATCTCTTACATGGGTTGCCCCTATTCGTACTATGCCATCAATATTTGTAGAGACTGAAAGTTTTTTATTTACAGTTACAGGAACTTTTGCTGATGTTTTAACATCCACTCTCTCTCCCCAAACTCCCCCTATTGTAATATAAGGAGTCTCAACTGGTAGATCATCTGCCCCTGTAGCCAAAACTATGTTTTTAGTAACAAACTGATCTATATGCCATAATCCATCTTTATAGATAGGTTTTGCTTCATAACCAAATCTTACATCTATAGAAGTTGTAAGCTTTTTTGCTACCGTCATTGGATCAACAAAAGCACTATGTTCAAAGTAGAAAGCCCCTCTTTTCAAAGATTCAGAGGAGATAAAAGGAAAATCTTTAGACTCACACCACTTATAAGAAAGCTCAAAATGTCTCTTAAAAACCTCAAATTTTTCAGCATCTTTATCATCTTTTGGAATGCGTACCAAACCCTTCTGATAAAAGCCTTCAGGAACAGTTTTTTTATAAAAGTCTAAAGCAAAGAGATATGCTTTATTGGTTATAAGTTGTAAATCTCCACCTTTTCCTAACCTAGGAGATAAAAACGCACCTGCCGCACCACTGGCACCAGAAAGCAAACTACTCTTCTCTAACAATAGAACCTTCAGACCAGCCTCTTTTAACCAATAAGCTATGCTTATTCCTGCAATACCAGCACCAATTACTATTGAATCAAATCTATCTTGTTTCAATTCAATATCTCATCTTTCTCATCTAATATTTTATCTAAAATCTCAAAAACCCTTTTACTGCTCTCTTCCATTGCTATTAAATGTTTCTCAATCTCTTCTATATTTTCAGGAGATCTTCTAATAGTTTCAAAAATATGTTTTGTAGCATTATGAACACCTGAATGTGGATTCTCAAGATCTTTGTAACTTAACACTTTTGAAAATCCACTTTTACCATCACCCTCATAATACCATTTTCCAAGCCTACAATTATGATAATCAACAAAATTAAATTGCTCTTTACCCTCCACTACAGAGAGATAAGTATCAACTTTCCAAATAACATGATCCAATTTTGCCAAACTCATAAAAACTCTATCAGCCGCTCGGTATAAAGAGCTAAAAGAGTTTTTTATAGTATCTACCTCTTTAGATAATCTCTTTTCAAGTTCATTAATATACTCATTACTTTCAACTATTCCTTTACCAAGCACTCCATTATACTCATTCATTTGTAACACATCTTGTCCCATAGATTGTATTACAATTTGAATCTCTCCAACCGCTTTATTTGTACGTTCAGCCAATTGTCTAACTTCATCTGCAACAACAGCAAAACCACGCCCATGCTCTCCAGCACGTGCCGCCTCTATTGCTGCATTTAAAGCTAAAAGATTGGTTTGATCAGCAATATCTTTTATTAATGATAGTATCGTAGTTATCTCATTTGCTCTTTCAGAGAGTGCTGATGAAGCTGTTGAACTCTCTTGAGAAATCTGATTTAACTGCTCTAACTTATCTACAACATTCTTTGCACTCTCAAGTAAACCCTTCATATCTTTTATAACTTCATCAGACTCACCTATTATATATTTAGTATGCTCTATATTGCTCGATAAATTATTTTGTATATCAAAAAGTCCTATCTTCAAATTTTCATTCTCATATTTCATCAACTTTTTGAATTCGTCACTCTTTTTTTCATTGAAACTGTTTTCATAATTTATCAAATTATCCTTCAATCTTTCATTCTCTGCTCTTAATTTTTCAATCTCCTCTTTTAACTCTCTATTCTCCTCTTCTAACTTACTAACTTCTTTTCTATTAAAAAACATAAATAT
>CAZGCF010000023.1:0-9818 GCA_964524095.1 uncultured Campylobacterales bacterium
TTTTCCGCTTTATTAACTTATTAGGTAAATTTTAAATAAGAAAATCTGTCATCCATTAAACCATCCATGTTATCATCCTATTGTTACTATTGCTAAGCTTTCTCTAACCTCTGCATCTTCAATTCTTCTGCCGTTTGGATCAAATATATATGCTTTACCGTCGCAATGGTGATAAACATAGTTTACAATTTTACCCCACAATGGAAGTATGCCATTTGTTCTATTGTAATGTTTAACAACCATTTGAGAGATTATCGTAACTTAAAAATTTATCTATTGCTTTTATGCTATGTTTTGGTGAGTTGTAGCCAAGTTGTTTTGTTACCTTTTCTTTTGAGAGCTTTTCTACTCTTTCTTTTATTTTGTCGTAAATGTTTGGCATTTTGCATCCTTTTTTTGAATGGAATGGAACGATAAAATAATTTTAGCCTATTTGGATGACAACATGGTGTCAAGTAGATAGCTATTTCATTTAGAATTGTTGCTTTTTCATTATCTATTCTTAGAATCTTTAACACTTATTTGTATGATAAGAATCAAGTATAGACTTATTAAATGAATATTATGGTTGGAATGGGCTACCTATTTGGGATTGAGACTTTCTCACAGAGAGTGTAAGCACAAGAGTCTCAAAAAATGAGAATTTAAAAATTTATCAAGCATAAAATATAAGTAGAAGTTAGTTTTGAATAACAATGGTAATGTAACATCATCTGGAAAACTATCTTTATTTTAGATACAATTAAGAGAATTAAATAGAAGAGAGTAGGTAATTATGAATAAAGAGATACCAAAGTCAAAAGTTGAGTTATCTATGCCAAAAAAGGTTTGGATTCCATATTTGATGCTATTAGGCATAACACTTGGTGTTGGACTTTGTGCTGGAGTTTTTGCAGCTCCTGTTATCTTTCATGCAGATGATCTGCTTGGAGGTGGGGTTTTGAGCCATTACCAAGAGGGGCTCATTATGACTCAAATATTTCTTAAAATGAATTGGCTTGTCAATATCACCTCAATTGCCATTCTTATAGCAGAAGGCTACCACTTTTTACGTTTCTATAGAGATCAGATCACATTTTACTCTGCATTTGTAACTGTCTGGACAGGTTTTATGTTTACTCTTTACTATACCCCTCAAATTGTTGAGTTCCAAAAGCAGGGAGTATCTATTTTGGATAATGAAGTTTTTCAAAAGAGTCATATGATGTCTGAGTGGGATTTTAAGATATTTGTTACATCATTAACTATTCTGTTGGGACGTTATCTATATAGAAAGATTGTTTAAGAGACTAAAGGCATATTGTAGATGATAGAGATTAAAGGTTTAAAGAAACAGTTTGGTTCAAAAGAGGTATTAAAAGGGGTCGATTTACATATTCCAAAAGGTAAGACCACTGTAATACTTGGTTTGTCAGGTGGTGGAAAATCTACAATTATCAAACATATTGTAGGACTTCTAAAACCAGACAGTGGTGAAATTTGGGTTGATGGTGAAGAGATAAGTAGAGCTGATGAAGAGCAGATAAGAAGAGTTCGTAAAAAGGTTGGTTTTCTATTTCAGAGTGGAGCACTCTTTGATAGTATGAATATTTTTGAAAATATAGCATTTCCACTGCGTGAACATACTAACTTGAGTGAAAATGAGATTATGTCTAGGGTAGTAGAGAGATTAGAGATGGTTGGGTTGAAACCATCTGAAGTATTAAATCTGTATCCAGATGAGTTGAGTGGTGGAATGAGAAAGCGTGTTGGTTTAGCAAGAACAATTGCTTTAGATCCTGAAATAATCCTTTATGATGAGCCTACCAGTGGGCTTGATCCAATTACAAGCGATCTAATTACTCAAATGATTATTCAATTAAAGAATAGTTTAAATGTGACATCTGTATTAATCTCTCACGATATAAAAGAGAGCTTTAAAGCAGGTGACTACTTTGCCATGCTCTATAATGGAAAGATTATTGAAACTGGTGATGCAGAACACTTTAAATCTATAGATAATCCTTACTTAAGACAGTTTTTAGATGGTAGTAGTGAAGGACCTATACATTTTCAAGATAAGTAGAGTATAAATCCGCATTAACGCGGATTTATATAGAAGGAGTTGAGTAGGAGTAATTTACTCAATTTAATCCATTTGATTTCTCATCCAAGTAGGAATATCTAAAATCTCTTCATTATCATATCCCCCAACAACTTTAACGCGTGGAGTGCTAGTAGGAATAGACTCTTCATCTATTTCAGGCTTTACAAGAGTTATTTGCTGTTTTGGAGTCTCTTGCTCATTAGATTTATTTAATTCACTCTCTTCAGACTCAAAGCCTGTAGCAACAATGGTAATTTTAACTTCATCTTGTTGCATTGATTCATCTGTAGTTGTACCAAAGATAACATGAGCATCTTCATCAGCATTATCTTCTACAATACTCATAGCTTCGCTTACCTCTAAAATAGGGTATGCCGGATGGATTTGGAAATGTACAAGAACACCCATTGCACCTTTAATATCCATATTATCAAGAAGTGGTGACTCAATTGCATTTTTGATAGCTTCATATGCGGCACTTGGTCCTGTTGCTTCACCAACACCCATAAGGGCTAATCCGCGATGACTCATAACAGTGTTTACGTCAGCAAAGTCAAGGTTGATGTCATTTTTACCACGAGATAAGATGACGTTACTTATTCCGCTAACAGCACGAGCAAGAATATTGTCAACCATTTTAAAGCTATCTTTGATTCCTAAATTTTTATCGACAATACTTAATAGCTTCTCATTTGGAATGACAATTATAGAGTCACTCTCTCTTTTAAGCTCTTCTAAGCCTGTTTCAGCCAGTTTTTGTCTTCTTTTACCCTCAAAACGGAATGGTTTTGTAACAACAGAGACGGTAAGTGCCCCTATCTCTTTAGCCGCTTGTGCAATAATTGGTGCCGCTCCTGTTCCAGTTCCACCACCAAGACCTGAAGATACAAATACAATATCTGCACCATCTAAAACTTCTTTAATAGTATCATAACTCTCAATTGCAGATTGTTGACCTATTTCAGGTTTCATACCTGCACCAAGTCCCTTTGTAAGTTTTTCACCTAACTGTATCTTATATGGTGCATTTGATGTCTCTAAAGCTTGTGCATCTGTATTAGCTACTATGAGATCTATATCTGTGATTCCACTGTTGACCATATGATTGATCATATTCCCGCCACCGCCACCAACGCCTATGGCTTTTATTCTTGCTCCTGTTAAAGTAGGTGACTCTTCTATGCTAAATTTTTCATTATTATTCACTCTCAACTCCTTCCTAAAATATCTGTGTCATCCAGTGCCACATCTTTTTAATTTTTTGTCCTAAAGTTTCTTTACTTTCTTCTTGTGCAATCTCTGCAAGTTTCTGTTTTATCTCTCCATCATTTAATTTAGGAGGAGCTTCATCAGTTGTATCTATATCCGATGAAGACGCCGCCAATGAAATATCACTTAAATCTCCACTGTTTTGAACTATTGACTCCTTTTTATGGATCATTTTACGATTTGAATCTATCTCATATTGTGTATATTCTCCTGCTGAGTACTCTAAGAGTCCCATTACAGTAGCAAATGCAGGATCATTCAGTGGGCTAAAATCGCCATCAACAGGTCTCGCTTTTGCTATTCGTACCGGCATATTGTCAAAAATTGCCATTGTTAGCTCACGTATGCCATCAAGTTTAGTCATTCCACCAGTCAAGACAATACCAGCACCTATCTGCTCTTTTAGATTACTCTTTTCTAACTCTTTAGCTAAAATCATTAGTGTCTCTTGAACTCTTGCTTGAATTACATTATAGACAATTTCAAGAGATATTTCATGTTTTTCATTTTCATCACCTATGACCGGTATTTCAATTAGATCGTTTGATGGTGTTTTAAGTGAACCATAGTCGAGTTTTATCTTTTCAGCAATATTTAATGGTGTATGAAGAGCCATTGATAGATCGTTAGTGATATGGTTAGAACCCACTGCTAAAAAGGAGTTGTATCTAATTGAGTTACCTGAGTGTACAACTAAATTACATGTTGATGCACCCATATCTATAACACATACTCCCAACTCCTTCTCATCTTGATTTAATATAGAAATAGCAGAAGCGTAACCAGCAAGTACTACAATTTCTATCTCAATTCCTGCAGATTTAACAGCCTTTTTTAAATTGCTAAGGTTTGATTTTTGTGTAGTTATAATATGAGTGTCAACCTCTAATCGATTGGCATTCATTCCAAATGGATCTTCTATAAACTCTTGTTCATCAACTTTAAAGTTGTATGGAAGTACATGTAGAACTTCATACTCATTTGGAATATTGGCATTATAAAGTGCAGTTTGCATTACACGATTGATCTCTTTTGTGCCAATCTCTTGTTGTGGAATATTAACAATTCCAGAGCTATTAACAGACTTAGTATATGCACCAGATATAGATATTATAGCTTTATTTGATGTGGTGCCTGCTACTCTTTTTGCATCATTTAATGCTTGACGTATTGAGCGTGAAGTAAGTTCAATATTTGTAATAGTCCCTTTTCTTACCCCTTGAGATTTTGCGACACCTGAACCAATAATATTAATAGAGTCATCTTTGTGTTCTGCAATTACTACACTTACTTTACTAGATCCGATGTCAATGGCAAGGAGTGGTCTGCTCACTCGATTTCCTTTAGATATATTTCAATATTGTACTTCTGCTGTAGCATTGTGATTAAGTTGCTTTCTAATAGATTCAATTTTACCTTTTTAATATCTTCTTTAATGAGATCTTTCTTTTCATTTAACTTATCTAAATTAAGCAACTTTTGTTCCACTACTTTATAGCTGACAGCTTTATTGTCAAGTAATATCGTCCCTTTTGACAAATTTGTTAAGAAGAGTTTTTGTAAAAATTGAGAAGCCTCATCTTTTGTCAATGGTGGAAGCTTGTCAATGCTGTCACGTGTAACAAAATCGGATGTTGGTGCATCATTTAGATTATTTACTGCTTCTTGAGCAATTTTATGTAAAAGCTCTAACTGTTTTTTTGCGACAAAATCCTCTTTTACTTCATTATATGCTTCTTTAAAAGATTTTGGTTGTGGAAGAATAGCTTTGACAACTTTAATGACAACATATTTATTGTTAGTGATTTTTGGTTTAAGCACACTTCCTGGAGCAGCTTTTTCAATCATTTCCCAAATCTCTATAGAGAAGGTAGGATCATCAACCTCTAATACCTTTTCTATTTCTGGAGACTTTTTCCCTTTTTTGATGTTGATATATGACAATTGTGCCAATTTTTTTACTGCTTTTAATTGAAGTCTATTTATGACAGATTCACGTGCTTTTTCTAAAGGTATGATTTTCCCATCTTTGTCTGTAAAATCTATGCGGTGCTCTTTATAGTAGTTTTTAATTGTCTCTTCATCGGGAAGTTTGTTATCTGCTTTTATCCAAGTAAAAGCAAGTCTATATTTTTTAGGAGTTAAATATCTGTTTTTATTCTCTTCCCAATACTTTTTTAATTCATTTTTATCAATATCAACTTTTATATCTTTGGTTGTAAAGACTCTATATTTTAGTTTGTCTGCCATAAAAAGGGCAGAGCCAAAAGCTTCAAGCTCCAGCTTACCAACACCAGGTGTTAATAGCGATATAGTTTTCTTTATTAATATATCACTCTTTATATTCTCTTCAAAAGTTTTTGGTTTGATTCTCATTCCTTTTAAAACAGCTAAATATGTTGCTTTATCAAATTTTCCATCTTTTTGAAAAGTTGGTATTGCAAATATGGCATTTTGAACCTCTTCATCACTGACAACGATACCATATTCGTTTGCAAAATTTTTGATCAATGCTTGATAAATCAGTGATTGAAGAACCTGTTTTTGTAAACCAAGCTTTTTTGCAGTAGCACTATCTAACTTGCCTCCTAATGCTTGATTATATTGTTGATACATATTCTCGTAAGCGATCTGAAACTCTTTTACAGTGATTGAAACATCACCAACTTTTGCTACGCTATTGCTTTTACTTCCATACTGATAAGTACCCCAACCTACAAAACCTGCACCTACAAAAGCTATAGTGCTGATCCAAATTGTTACAACTAAATATTTTCTGTGCTTTTGCATCCAACTAATCATATGTTTAACCTTGATGATATAAAATTACGCAGATTATGCGCTATAATTATTTTAATGATTTTATTGAAAACGAAATTAATTCCGGATTAAATCAAGGGATGAAAGACCGATTATATCGATATTTTCTTGATATTTTACAAAGTGTCAACTTTAAAGGTTTACATTGACAAGTTTATAAGAAAATAGAATAAGATAGTTTGTTAATTAAAGTTATTTAATATATTGTAATAAAATTTAAAGGTTAGAAGTATGAAAAATAGTGAAATAATTTCAAGAGACTTAGAGCATATTTGGCACCCTTGTACTCAAATGAAAGATCATGAGACTCTGCCTCTTATACCAATTAAATCAGCAAAGGGTGTATGGCTTGAAGATTTTGAAGGGAATCGTTATATAGATGGTATAAGTAGTTGGTGGGTAAATCTTTTTGGTCATGCAAATGAGTATATAACAAAAAAAGTTTCAGAACAAGCCTCAACTCTAGAGCATGTACTGCTTGCTGGATTTACTCATGAACCTGCTGTACGTCTGGCAGAGAGGCTATGTAAAATCGCACCGGGAAATTTAAATAAACTCTTCTTTGCTGACAATGGATCAAGTGCAATAGAAGTGGCACTGAAAATGAGTTACCACGCTCACTTAAATAGAGGTGAGAATCGTCCCCTTTTTCTATCTTTAACAAATAGTTATCATGGTGAAACAATAGGTGCTTTATCAGTAGGTGATGTTGAGCTTTACAAAAAGACATATGAACCTATATTGATTAGATCTATTCAAACAGCTGTACCTGAAGATAGAAGTGAAGAGTCTGCATATAAGGCAATTGAAGAGTTAGAAGAGATCTTAAAAAGGGATGGCAAAAAGATCTCTGCTATGATTGTTGAGCCTTTGGTACAGTGTGCAGGATATATGCATATGTACCATCCTGTTTATTTGAAACTTGCTTTTGATCTTTGTAAATCTTATGATATTCACTTTATTGCAGATGAGATTGCTGTAGGGTTTGGACGAACAGGTACTATGTTTGCTTGTGAGCAGGCTGAGATAGTTCCAGATTTTATGACACTCTCAAAAGGTTTGACTGGCGGTTATATGCCACTCTCTGTTGTTTTGACAAATGATGAAATTTATAGTGCATTCTATTGCGACTACTTGGAGTATAAAGCATTTTTACATTCACACAGTTACACTGGAAACCCTTTAGGATGCAGTTGTGCAAATGCAGTACTTGACATATTTGAAAATGAAGATGTTTTGAGAGCAAATAGAAAAAAAGCAGTTTGGATGGAAGATCTATTGAAACCTTTTGAATCTCTAGGAAATGTTAAAGAGGTACGTCAAACAGGAATGATAGCCGCAGTTGAGCTTGAAGGGTATAAGCCTGAAGAGAGAGTAAATTTGAAAATTTTTGAATTTTGTCTTAAAAATGGCGTATTTGTAAGACCACTTGGGCATGTAGTCTATTTTATGCCACCTTACATAATTACCTATGATGAAATGAGTAGAATGATCAAAACTGTTTATGAGGCTGTAAAAAGCTTAAAAGGGAATTTGATATAATCCTTTTAACTAATTATGTAACTCAAACGAGGTAAAATGAGAAAAGAGATCCCCCATACTCCTGTATTATTGGATGAAGTATTGCAATCTTTTGAAAAGATGTCTAAAATAGATGGTACTTTTATTGACTGTACTCTTGGATATGGAGGACATAGTGAAGCTATTTTGAAAAAATTTCCAGAAATTCATTTGATTGGAATAGATCAAGACCCTGAGGCAATAGATTTTTCTACAAAACGATTAGAGCCTTTTAAAGATCGTTTTGAAGCACTCAAAGGACGTTTTTCCGATTTGCTTCCTAAACTTTTACAGAAAAGTGAAATTTCAGGCATTTTGGCAGATTTTGGAGTCTCATCTCTTCAGTTAGATAAAAAAGAGCGTGGTTTTAGCTTTGAGTCGAATAACTTAGATATGAGAATGAATCCTGAAGCTAAATTTAGTGCATATGATGTTGTAAATGGATACTCTCAAGCTGAGTTGGAGAGAATTTTTAAAGAGTATGCAGAGACAAAAGCGTATAGAAGAGTTGCAAACGCCATTGTGGAAGCACGATCAAAAAGAGCTATAAAAAGCGGTATAGAGCTTTCAAATATAATAGGAAATGTTTTGCCTAAACGCGGTAAAACAAATCCTGCTACTCCACTTTTTCAAGCGATTAGAATAGAGGTTAATGATGAGCTTGGAGAGATTGTAAGATTGTTGGATGCACTTGAAGAAAATCCTCCAAGTGGTGCAGTAGTGGCACTTATAACATTTCATTCGTTAGAAGATAGATTGGTAAAACAGAGGTTTAAGAAGTGGAGCACCTCTTGTATATGTCCACCAGATAGTTTTAGATGTGAGTGTGGAAATGATCACGATATAGGAAAACCTTTAAACCGCAAACCTTTGACAGCAAGTGAAGATGAGTTGAGACAAAACCCTAGAAGTAGAAGTGCAAAGTTGAGAGCATTTAAGTTTTCAGAATAGAAATTGGAGATATGAAATGGCTGTTAATGACAAACATGAGTTGATTGAAGCTTTGGATGCTTCACGTATTGATCCTGTAGCTGAATGGGAGTTTCTTTTTATTGTCATAATATCAATAATGATAATATTGATGTTGACTCTGCCAAAAATATATTTGCGAAACTCAATCTATTATGAGAGTAGAGCAATTGATCGACTTGAGACTCAATATGAAGCTTTAATTGAAGAGAATAAGCTTTTGAGTCGTAAAGTAGAAGAGATAAAAGTTAAAAATCAAATTCTAGATACCATTTTTTAAAGTAGATAGCCATGATAGAAAAATTTATTAGATTTGCAATAGAGAAACCGATCCTAAATCATATCTTCTTACTATTTATTTTTGCTCTTTCAGTGTTTGCATATATAAAAATTCCAAAAGAGATCTTTCCTCCTGGTAATCTTGATAGAGTCACAATTAGAGGTCACTATACTGGTGCAAGTGCTGATTTGCTAGATAAAATGGCAGAACACACTATAGAGGATGGATTAAAAAACTTAAGTGAGCTAGATACTATAGAGTCAGTTATTAAAAATGGATCTTTTATAATAGGTGCAGATATTAAAACTGGCAACGATCCAGATATAACACTCAGTGATGCTAAAGATATTATCTCAAATATACGGCGTGATCTTCCAAGCGATATGGATGAGCCAGTAGCAAAGATAGCTAAAAGAAATTTTCCTCTTGTAATTATTGCTGTAGCCGCAGATAAACCAAAAAAAGAGTTATTGAAAGTTGCTGATGCCATAAAGAGTGATCTAGCCGGTTTCAAAGATTTGAGTGATATTGTCATCTATGGCAATGCAGATGAAGAGTTGGATATATTTATAGATAGCAAAAAGGTTTTAGCGCTTGGACTCTCTCACCACTCTGTTGTCAATGCTCTTTCGCAGATTGCCTCTATTTTTCCGGTTGGAACAGTCAAACAGAGAGGTGAGCATCTCTTTATCAGCACTATTAATGGAGAGAAAGATTTAAAAGAGTTAAAAGATACACTACTTCATATTGATGGTAAAACTCTATTTTTAAAAGATATTGCAGAAGTGAGATTTAAACTGAGTGATCCAACAGAGATCTCTCACTTTAATGGCG
>CAZGCF010000024.1:0-9791 GCA_964524095.1 uncultured Campylobacterales bacterium
ATTAAACCTGAAAATATCTTCATAGAAGATTTGCGTGATGAGTTTGTACGCGACTATGTTTTTCCAATGTTTAGAGCAAATGCCATCTATGAAGGCGAATACCTTCTAGGTACATCTATTGCGCGTCCTTTAATTGCAAAGCGTCAAATAGAGATTGCTAAACTTACTGGTGCAGATGCTGTTAGTCACGGTGCAACAGGTAAAGGAAATGATCAGGTACGCTTTGAGCTTGGATATTTAGCATTAAATCCTGATATTACTATTATTGCACCTTGGAGAGAGTGGGATCTTAACAGCCGTGAAAAGCTTTTAAAATTTGCTGAGACACACGGTATTCCTATTGAAAAACATGGTAAAAAATCTCCATACTCTATGGATGCGAACCTTCTACACATCTCATATGAGGGTGGAATTTTAGAAGATCCTATGAATGAGCCTGAAGAGGATATGTGGAGATGGACAGTAAGCCCTGAAAATGCTCCAGATAGACCTGAATATATTACAATTACCTACAAAAATGGTGATCCGGTTGCTTTAAATGGCAAAGAATTAACACCAGCACAGATGCTTACAGAGTTAAATGAGTATGGTAAAAAACATGGAATTGGACGGCTTGATATTGTTGAAAACCGCTATGTCGGCATGAAAAGCCGTGGATGTTATGAAACACCAGGCGGAACCATTATGCTCAAGGCTCACCGTGCAATAGAGTCTATTACTCTAGATAGAGAAGAGGCACACTTAAAAGATGAACTAATGCCACGATATGCAAAACTCATCTATAATGGTTTCTGGTTCTCACCTGAAAGAGAGATGTTGCAAGCAGCAATAGATAAAACACAAGAGAATGTAAATGGAGATGTTCGTCTTAAACTTTACAAAGGAAATGTAACAGTAGTTGGACGACAATCACCAAATACTTTGTTTAACTCAGAGTTCTGTACATTTGAAGAAGATAGTGTTTATAACCAAAAAGATGCTGAAGGCTTCATCCGCCTAAATGCCCTTCGATTTATTATTGAAGGTCACGCAAGAAAAAGATAGCGATAACAGATAAATGAAAACAATGGAAAGAAAAAGATGACACTAAACAACCTTATATGGGAAATCTTTTCCATTGTTTTCGTTGTCGCTTTTGTAGTAATAATCTCTCTTGTTTATCAAAAGTGGATACATAAAAAGTTTGATAATTAAATTACTTAATAATTGACTACTATAACCTCTTTTATTTTATCTCTGCCATCACCTTTACAATTAATTGCACGATTGGCCATTACTGTTTTTATGTTATAGTCTTTGTAGAGATTTAGTATGAAATCTGTATATGAGTTTGAGAGCATAAAATATGCACCTATGCTATCAATATAGTCGCAAAACTCTTTAAGTCTAAACTGCATATCGTCATCAAAACCCTTGTCGGTATAGGCAGTAAAACTGGAAGTTGTATTTAGAGGTACATAAGGCGGATCAAGATATACAAAATCTTCTTTTTTGATCAAAGGTTTAATTATCTCAAAATCACCATTTAAAATCTCTGTATCTTTTAATACTTGACTACAAGCTCTTAAATTATCTTCATCTAACCATTTAGGGTTTTTATATCTTCCAAAAGGAACATTACATTGCCCTTTTTTGTTTACTCTATACAGTCCATTAAAACCTGTTTTATTGAGATAGATGAAACGGCTTGCCTTTTTTACATCAGACAATTGTTCATAACTCTCTTTATCTCTGTCAAGCTCTCTAATCTTATAATAATACTCTTCACTGTTTTGATACTTTTTTAGATCATCTATCAACTCATCAACTCTATCTCTAACAACACAATAAAGGTTTGTTAACTCACTATTGTAATCGTTTATTACTCCATTTTTTGGTTTTAAAGCAAAGAACAAAGCTCCACCGCCAATAAATGGTTCAAAGTATCGATTGTAGCTTGTTGGCATAAATCTCATCAAATCATTGAGTAATAGACGCTTACCACCAGCCCACTTTACGATTGGTTTACACATATTTCTACTATTTTTCTAGAGCTATTTCAGCTCTCTCAATTAGATCAGAGATACTAAAGCGAATTACAACATCATCAATTCGTAATAATGCAGGCACAATCTCAAGAAGAAAATGAAATAGTAAAAGCATTGGAAAGAAGATAACCAACTCTCTCATAAATACTTTAAAGCTATAGCGCTTTTTTAACCACTCTACCGCTTCAGGTCGTCCATGAAGCAGTAGTAGCCCTTGAATAGCAAAAACAAAACCCCAGCATATGTAGGTTAAAATAGAGCCATAAATCAGTACATAACCCCAAAACTCTAAATCACTCATTCTTGACTTTCTAAACCATAAAGTTTAATCAACGCTTTTGGATCAGGTTCGCGTCCAAGCCACTCTCTATAAAGCTCACTCATAGGCCTACTTGCCCCTTTTTGGAGTATGTGATGTTTATATCCATCAGTCATATCTTTTTTTATTTTACTCTCAAAACATGCAAAAAATGCATCTGCACTCAATACTTCTGCCCATTTATAACTGTAATATCCTGCTGCATATCCACCGGCAAAAATATGTGCAAATCCCCACTGAAAGCGGTTATAGCTTGGTGGTTTGATAAGTGATAGACGATCTCTAATAGAGTCTAAAAGTTTTTGTACTTCATCTCCTTGATAGAGTTTTTGATGAAGCATAAAGTCAAAAAGTGCAAACTCCAATTGGCGAAGCATACCCATTGCAGCAAGAAAGTTTTTGCTATTTTTAATCTTGATTATCAAATCATCAGGCATTAACTCACCTGTTTCAATATGGCGTGCAAAGCGTTTAAGAACTTCGCTTTCATAGGCAAAATTTTCTAAAAACTGAGATGGAAACTCAACTGCATCCCACTCTACTCCATGAATACCACTCACAAAACGCTCTTTGACCTGACTAAAGAGGTGGTGAATAGCATGTCCCATCTCATGAAAAAGTGTCACTACATCATCGTGTCGCAAAAGTGATGGTGTATCTTTTGTTGAAGGAGGGAAATTACAAACAACAAAAGCAGATGCCGGATACTCTTTACCGTCAGCATCTTCATGATGTGTTTGCCAATCATTCATCCATGCTCCGCCACGCTTACTCTCTCTAGCTTCCAAATCAAAGTAGATTCGAGCAAAAGCAGAACCAGCCTCTTTTAAATCATAAACTTTTACCTTTTCATTCCAGACAGGTACATCAACTTGCTCAAAAGTTATGCTAAAGAGTTCACTTACAAAATCTAACAACCCTTGAAGAACTCTTCCTTGCTCAAAGTATGGACGTGTTATCTCATCATCAAAATCGAGTTCAACCTTTTTTAGTTTTTCACTATAGTAAGCAACATCATAACTTTCTAGACTCTCACACCCATCCTCTTTTGCCAAAGCCTTAAGTTTTTCAACCTCTTTTTTAGCAAATGGAAGACTTGCATCTGCCAACTCATTTAAAAAGCTAACAACTGCATCATCACTTGGTGCCATTTTAGTTGCAAGTGATAGTTCACTGAAGTGATCGAAACCAAGAAGTTTAGCCTTCTCATCACGAAGTCTTAGAATCTCATCTATAACTTCCTGGTTTTGGGGAGCTCTTGTAACATACGCTTTGTAAAGCTCTTCTCTAAGTTTACGGCTTGGTCCATAAGTCATATATGCCATATAACTTGGAATTTGAAGCGTAAATCTCCAGACACTTTTTCCATCCTTTTCGGTTTTTGCTAACTCCAAGTCGCTTTCAGGAATCCCCTCTACATCTTTTGGATCTTCTATTATGAGTTCATAAGCATTTGTTGCATCCAAAAGGTTTTGAGAAAAGCGGTTGTTTAATTCACTCAAACGAAGATTAATCTCTTCAACTCTTTTTTTCTCATTTTCAGGAAGATCAACACCAGAAAGCTTGAAGTCACGGATCTCTTGACGAATAACCTCTTTTTGAGCCAAATCATTAGAATCAATCTTTAAAAAAGCCTCATATAGCTCTCTGTTTTGAGAAAGCTTGGTATGGTAACGTGAAATCAAAGGCAGAGAGCTCTCATAAGCAGCTTGAGTCTCTTTAGAGTTTTCTACACTATTAAGATGCGAAAGTGGTGTAAAAAAGAGATCCAGCTTTTCAAAACTCTCCATATATGGACGTACAAAGTTATTGTACGTTTTATCTTCTCTACAAAGAAGCTCTTCAATTAATTGCTCATTATCTTTTAGTAAATTCTCTAATTTTTTAGAAAAATTTTCAAAATCAGGGGTTTTAAAAGGTACAAACATCTTGCTATCCATTCATAGTTTTTTTATAATTATAGCCGATTTTACACTATTGTTAGATATAATCACTCCAATAATAGTGAAGGAGAATATTTATATGAAAGTTTTACTAATAAAAGATGTAAAAAGTCTTGGAAAAGCTGGTGAGATCAAAGAGGTCAAAGATGGTTACGGAAAAAATTTTCTTGTTGCAAAAGGTTTTGCAAAAGTAGCTACAGATGAAGTAATTGCCCAGTGGCAAGAGGAGCAAAAAGAGAAAGCTCAAAAAGAGGCTGAAGAGATAGCTCATCTAGAAAGTTTAAAAGAGAAGATTGAAAAGACAGAACTTGTAATTGCAAAAAAGCTTGGTGCAAATGGTTCTCTTTTTGGTGCAATCACAAACTCAGATATTGCTGATGCTCTTAAAAAGAGTGGTATTGAAGTAGATAAAAAGTTGATTCATATAGACCATGCAATCAAAGCTACCGGTTCTTATGAAGCAGATGTTAAACTTGGTCACGGTATTCATGCTAAGTTAAAGTTTGAAGTAGTTGGAGAGTAATTAATGTTTGAAGCAACAACCATACTTGCATATAGAGGGAATGACTACTCCGTCATTGGCGGTGATGGTCAAGTAACATTTGGTCATGCCGTTTTAAAAGGCAATGCCACTAAAATCAGATCACTTTACAATGGAAAAGTACTTGCAGGTTTTGCAGGAAGTACGGCAGATGCCTTTAATCTTTTCGATATGTTTGAAGGATTTTTACAAAGCCGTAAAGGTGATATACTAAAAGCTGTTATAGATTTTTCCAAAGAGTGGAGAAAAGATAAGGTTCTAAGACGGCTAGAAGCAATGATGATTGTTTTAAATAATGATCATATTTTTATATTAAGCGGAAATGGCGATGTAGTAGAACCAGAAGATGGTAAAATAGCGGCTATTGGGAGCGGAGGCAACTTTGCTATTTCAGCGGCAAGAGCATTAGATAAACATGCCGACTTAGATCCTAAAAAACTTGTTGAAGAGAGTCTTCACATAGCAGCAGATCTTTGCATATATACTATCCACAATATCAAAACATTGGATTTGATGAGATGAGTAGAATAGAAAATATGACACCAAAAGAGATAGTAGAGTATCTAGATAACTATGTAATCGGGCAAACTAAGGCTAAAAAGACTATTGCAGTAGCATTGCGTAACCGCTTTAGACGAATGCAACTTCCTAAAGAGATCCAAGATGAGATAATGCCAAAAAACATCTTGATGATCGGATCAACAGGTGTTGGTAAAACAGAGATTGCAAGACGTTTGGCAAAGATGCTTGGATACCCTTTTGTTAAAGTGGAAGCAAGCAAATATACAGAAGTTGGTTTTGTTGGTCGTGATGTTGAGTCTATGATACGTGACCTTGTTTCTACATCTATCAATCTTGTTAAGCAGGAGCAAAAAGAGCTCAAAAAAACAGAGATTGATGAGTATGTTGAAAAGATGATCATAGAAAAACTTCTACCACCTCTTCCAAAAGGTGCAACAGAGGCAAAACAGAAAGAGTATGAAAATAGCTTTGAAAAGATGCGCCAAAGATTGAGAAAAGGTGAGTTAGATAATCTAAAAATAGAGATTGAAGCCCCTTCTTTTACAGTTGAGATAGATTCAAACCTACCACCAGAGCTTGGCAAGGTTCAAGAATCTCTTGTAAAAGTGTTTGGAGGTCTCAATAAAGATAATAAAAAAGAGGTCACAGTTAAAGAGGCTAAAAAGATACTTCGCCAAACAGCTAGTGAACGACTTCTTGATGAAGAGCAGATAAAACAAGAGGCTTTACGCCGTGCACAAGAGGGGGGAATAATCTTCCTTGATGAGATTGATAAAATTGCAGTCTCAAGTCAAAACAGTGGTCGCCAAGATCCAAGTAAAGAGGGAGTTCAACGAGATCTTCTTCCTATTGTAGAGGGTAGTACTGTAAATACAAAATATGGTCCGGTTGAAACTGATCATATATTATTTATAGCGGCTGGTGCTTTTCATGTTAGTAAACCAAGCGATCTGATTCCTGAACTTCAAGGTCGTTTTCCTCTTAGAGTAGAGCTTGACAGCTTAACTGAAGATGCTCTCTATGAGATATTGACTAAGCCTAAAAACTCTCTAATTAAACAGTATCAAGCTCTTCTTAGCGTTGAAGGAATGGAGCTTGAGTTTGAAGAAGAGGCTCTTAGAGCTATTGCAAAACTTAGCTTCCAAGCAAATGAAAGAACTGAAGATATTGGAGCTAGACGATTACATACAGTTATTGAAAAAGTGCTTGAAGAGATAAGTTTTGATGCAGATAAGTATGCTGGTGAAACATTTACTGTAACAGCAAAATATGTACATGAAAAACTTGATTCAATTGTAGAGAATGAAGATGTTGCACGATACATCCTCTAATACTGCGACAAAAGCTGGTTTTGTAGCAGTTGTTGGTCGCCCTAATGCCGGTAAAAGCACTCTGCTTAACTGGCTTGTGGGCGAAAAACTGGCAATGGTCAGCAAAAAGGCGCAAGCTACAAGAAAGCGTATGAACATTATTGTAATGCATGAAAATGCGCAAATTATTTTTGTTGATACGCCTGGCATTCATGAAAAAGAGCGTCTTTTAAATCAGTTTATGCTTCACGAAGCGATTAAAGCCATCGGTGATTGCGATCTTGTACTCTTTTTATCTCCTGCAAAAGATAAATTAGACCACTATAAAAAGTTTTTGGAACTAAATAGTAAAAATAGACCTCACATAGTTGTTTTGACAAAAATAGATGAAGTGAGTCAAGAAGCACTTCTTGCAAAAATAGCTGAATATCAGGCATTTCAAGATAGATTTTTAGCACTTATTCCAATCTCTGTTACAAAAGGTGTAGGAAAAGATCAGCTTTTAGATGAGATAAACAAATACCTCCCCTGCTCTCCTTGGCTTTACGATCCTGAACTTCTTACAACAACAAACATTAGAGAAATTTACAAAGAGATGATACGCGAATCGATCTTCGATAACCTGAGTGACGAAATTCCTTATGAAACAGATGTCATTATAGAAAAGATCGATGAATTACCACATTTGGATCGTGTTCAGGCAACAATTATCGCTGAAAAGAAGAGTCAAAAGATGATTATAGTTGGTAAAGGTGGTTCAACAATCAAGCGGATTGGAAGAGATGCACGTTTAAAAATGGAGCAGTTTTCAGGGAAGAAGATATTTCTTGAACTTTTTGTATCGGTAAAAAGCGGATGGTCTAAAAACAAAAAATCACTCTCTGAAATTGGTTACAATTTTGATTAATTATAACACATAATTATATTGTTCAGTAGTTAATCAAACATCTTTTTAAGTTCTATTCAGATAAAATTTAGATATTTAAGATGTTATAACTATAAAGAGCAATATTATGTTTTTAAAAAAGAGAAGTACATCTAAATTTGATAATAGCAGCCTATTAAAAATAGTCTCTATAGATCCATATAACTCTACTTTTTACCAATTTCAAAATAACATAATAAGCAAAATTGAGAAACCAAATTTTAACAAAAGAAACTTTGTTGTATCTACACTCAATACAAAAGATTTTATTTCTACAACCATTGAACTTAGCAAAAATATTCCAGATGAAGATCTGCAAGATGCAATTGAGTTAAAAACATATGAAGATTTAGGTTTAGATCAAACTCTAGCATATGTTATACGTTTTGAAGAGATCTTAGATCGAACTTCTGAGAATAAACGTCTTTTTAATGTATTTGTAGCAGAGCCTAGTCTAATAGAAGAGATCTTCAAATCTACAAAAGAGCAAGTAAAGTTTATAGATGCTATCTATCCAAAACCATACTTGATACAAAATCTATATGAAAAAAATATTCTCAACTCTTTTGGAGTACATGGATTTTTATATTTTCAAAAAGAGGATGCTTTTACTGCTCTTTTTAAAGATGGGAAATATCTCTACTCTAAATCTGTTAAATACTCATTTGAAACTATATATGAACACTTTTGTGAGCTGTATGGTGAAAGAGTAGATGAAGAGACTTTTTTTAAAATAGTAAAAGATGGAGTTAGTAGTGCAGATATAAATTATCAAAACCATTTAAAAGAGCTTTTTAGTGAAATATTTTTACATATTAATGATATTTTTCTATATACTAAAAGAGCATTTGATATAGATTCAATAGATCAATTTTATGTTGGATCCTTCTTTGGCAAAATTAAAGAAATAGATGAGTATATAAGTACATATTTAGGAATAAATGCATTAAATTTTGATTTTGATTATGGCATAGAGAAGAGAGAGAATGAATTTATTGATCAATTTCACTACTTAAATTGTCTTGAGGCACAAAAGAGTATAGCAGGAACTTCAACTGCTCCAAACTTTACACTATTTTTTAGACCTCCTCCTTTTGTTATGAGGCGCAGTGGAAAGTTTATTATTACACTTACTACTGCTACTTTAATGGTACTCTCCATTCCTATTTACAACTATATATATGACTCATTCATAAAGATCAATATTAAACTTTTACAAAATGAAACAGATAGATTATCAAACCTAAACAACTCTATTCGTAATGAGTTAGATAGATTAAAGAAAAATAGAAAAGAGATTGAATCTAGAATAGAACTAGAAGAGAGTCTATTGGAAAAAAAGAGAAAAATATTGCAAGCTGTATTTGACAAAAAGGTAAACTACCTTATGAAGGCCAAATTTATTGTTCAACTTGGTAACGATATGTCAAAGTTTAATGTATATGTTACAAAAATTGTAAATAGAGATAACCAATTTATTCTATCACTATATGCCGAAAATGAGAAAAATATAACCAATTTCATAAAATATTTGACAAACCATTATAGTCAACTTATCTATACAGATATAGATGTGATATATAAAGATATATATAGCGGTTTATATAGATGTGATTTAAAGGTTAAAATCTTATGAGAGTTGTAGAGGATATTCTTGAAAAACTTGATAACTATTTTGCAAATAAAAAAGAGAGTGAGTTTTATATAATAATTTTAGTTACTATTTTAGTAATAGGTATCTTCTCATATTACACTCTTATTCCAAAAACTGATAATATACTCAAAAAAGATTTAAAGATTCAAAACCAACTCAAATCTAAGCTTATAAAAGAGAAAAACTATCTAAAGTCAGTAACAGTCAATGGCGACAATAGATACAAAATTAAAAAGTTACAAAAAGAGATAAGAGATTTAAAAACAACCCTTAACAATCTTAAAGAGTGGAATGAATACTCCGATTACCAAATTCGTAAACTCTCTAAACTACTCTTCAATGAAAAAAATTGGGCAAAACTCCTTGATTCAATAGCAAAAAAGGCAAATAACAACAGTGTTGATATTGAAACTATTTTACCTAACTATTTAAAAGATAACCTTGTTATAATTACAGAAACAATAAATGAAATTTTATTGCATTTTAGATAAAAAAAAGGCTCTACAAAAGTAGAGCCTCCTTTAAGGTTTTTATTACTTAAGTAATGTCA
>CAZGCF010000025.1:0-9758 GCA_964524095.1 uncultured Campylobacterales bacterium
TTAAAGCTTGATGAAGAGAAACAAAGGTTATTGATTAACTAGCAATTTGAGTTATTTTTATTCTTTATTCACTTTTCTAGTGCTGATATTATACTTTCAGTATTAATTAGCTTTAAAAATATATGTTATTTATTGTTTTGTTTATTTGTGGGATTCAATAATTGCATACTCTAAGAAAAAGAAAAAAGAAGTTTTTGCTTATATAGGGTTAGGTAGATATTAAACAGATAAAAATAGGCAATAGAGCTCTTCTCTATTGCCTATTGTGGTGCTATTATCTAAAAATCTCTTTTCAACAGAGCTTTTACATTTAAAATTGAGATCAATTTATTTTCCTGCTTACCTACACCTTCAATGAGATTATTCTCATCATTTAGTGTCTCAGGTGCTGGATCAATATTTTTCTCTTTAATACGTGTTGCATGGGTTAATCTATCTATAACAAATCCAGCAATTTCATCATCCTCTTTAATAACCATATATCTGGTATCTTCACTCTCTTTTGATTTAGAAAGACCAAATTTCATTCTCAAATCGACAAGAGGTAAAACACTACCACGAAGGTTAAAAACACCAAGCACATATGCTGGTGTTTTAGGTACTCTGGTATATTCTATAGGTTTAATGATCTCCTGAATACTTAAGATAGGCACAGCAAACTCTTCATCACCTACCATAAATCCAACAATCTGCACCTCTTCCTCTAAATCAGCCTCTTCAGGAGCTTTTTGTTGTTGCTGCTGTTTCTTTAGTACTTGTTCTAGTTGTGTACTCATGATTACTGCTCCACTTTAAGATTTATATTTCTTGCAACTACATTCATTAGATACTCAGGTGTATAAGGTTTAGTAATGTACTCTGTCATACCAACCTCAACTCCTCTCATTCTATCACTTCGACTCGTTCTACTTGTAACCGCTATGAGTGGAATGTTTTTGAATTTGTTGAATTTTCTAATCTCACTTGCAAGAGTGTATCCATCCATTCTAGGCATCTCAATATCAACCAATGCCGCATCAAATATTGTACTACCATCTTTCATTAAGTTTAATGCCTCAACTCCATTTGTAGCCTCTGTTATCGAGACGCCTAATGGTGCTAAAGCTTTACGCATTATAGATCTATCTGTCTTACTATCGTCAACTATTAAAACGTTATAATCGCTTGGCGAAGTTTTCTCTTTTAAAGCCCCACCACTTTCTAGGTTTTGTATAGTGCTTTTTACATCTTTTGCCATATTCATCAAAGCACCAACATCTACAATTAGCGTTACGCGACCATCTCCTCTGATTGTAGCACCTGCAATACCATCAATACCTTTAAGATACTCACCAAGTGACTTAATAACAATCTCTTCTTGACCTACAAGAGAGTCAACTATCAATCCAATCTTAGACTCTGCCAAGCCTATAATAACAACATATGCGTGTTCACCCATACTAAAGACACGCTCAACATCAAAGATATCTGCAAGATGAACAAGCGATAGTACCTCATTTCTAAGTCTTAGAACACTTCGTCCCTCAACACTCTGTATCTCATCAGGAGTAATACGTACTGTTTCAAGAACAGAAGCAAGAGGTACTGCATAAAACTCCTCTTGAACACTTACTAAAAGTGACTGAATAATAGCAAGAGTCAATGGAATTTTGAGTTTAAGAGTGGTACCCTTACCTACTTCAGAATCGATCTCAATAATACCATTCAGTTTTTCTATGTTGGATTTAACAACATCCATTCCAACACCGCGACCAGAAACATTTGTTACTTTAGCGGCCGTAGAGAAACCAGGTTTAAAAATTAGCATAAAGGCCTCTTTCTCACTCATCTGGTCAGCCTCTTTCTCGCTGATCAAACCTTTCTCCATAGCCTTCTCTTTTAGCATATCTGCATCCAAACCTTTACCATCATCGACAATCTCAATAATGATATGGTTACCCTCATTATATGCTTTTAGTTGTACAGTACCTTTTGGTGGTTTACCTTTTGCTGTACGCTCTTCAGGTGGTTCAATACCGTGATCACAAGAGTTACGAATAATATGCACTAATGGATCACCAATCTCTTCAACAATAGATTTATCAAGCTCTGTCTCTTCACCACTAATGACAAGTTCAATCTCTTTATGCAGTTCTCTAGAGAGGTCACGCACCATTCTAGGGAACTTATTAAATACTTTACCAATTGGTAACATCCTAGTCTTCATAACTGCAATCTGAAGATCTGTTGTTACCAGAGAGATTGATGAAACAACTTGATTTAGCTCTTCAAGAAACTGTTCACCCTCATATCTCTCTTCTACATCATCATATATTTTAAGGAGTCTGTTTTTACCAAGAACAAGCTCACCAATAAGGTTCATCAAATCATCTAGACGCTTAACATCAACACGTATTGTCTGCTCTACTGTAGTTTTTCTCTCTTTAGCTGGAGCAGGTTTAGGTGTCTCTTTTTTTGCTGGCGCTGAAGATGCTTTTACCTCTTGAGCAGGTTTAGGTTTTGGCTCTTCAACCTTTTTCTCTTCTTTCTGTTCTTGTTGATTCTGCTGTGCTTTTCTTTTTGCTTCTCTCTTTTTACGATCCTCTTCTTGTCTTATCTTTAGCAATCTCTCTATCTCTGCTTCAACCTCTTCTTCAGTCATTTCAGAGATATCTTTCTCTTCTGTATCTAATTCTGATACAGTTTCTGATTCCTGTTTCGTTTCTGATTCCTGTTTCGTTTCAGGTTCAGCCTCTGATGATGAATCTTCAGCTGAAGCGATATCTTCACCTTTTAAAACTGCTTCAAGTCTTGCAACAGTAGGAGCAACATCTATATCACCCTCATCTGTACCTGTCTCTCTAATATGCTCTAGAAGAGCTTTCATCTTATCTGTAGATTCAAGCACAACATCCATTATTTCAGGAGTTATAACCAGCTCACCTCTTCTAGCTTTGTTTAACACATCTTCCATATGATGCGTAAGATGCGTCAATACATCAAAGTTTAAAAATGAACTAGAACCTTTGATTGTATGCGCAACACGGAAAATACGGTTCAACAAATCCAGATCTTCTGGATTACTCTCTAAATCGATCAAATCGTTATCAAGCTGTTCGATCATCTCGAACGCTTCAATTAAAAAGTCTTCTAATATTTCCTGAAATTCATCCATCTCTCATCCTTTATGACGCATTCTTTATGTGAGAACGCATGATTTTAGCTACTTCAGTATAAAACTTATTGGCATCAAACTTAACTAGATATCCTTCTCCTCCTGCATCTTTACCTCTCTGCTCACTAAAGTGATCACTAATAGATGAGTTAAAGACGATAGGAATTTCATCAAACCTTGGATCATCTTTTACTTTTGCAGCAAAATGGAATCCATCCATTAAAGGCATCTCAACATCTGATACAATAACTTTTAACTCATTTCTAATTTGATCGCCATATATTTTATAAAGCTCTTCAAGCTTTTCAAGCCCCTCTTGACCATCTTTGGCTTCTACAACTGTAAAGCCCATTTTTGTCATAGCATCTTTTACAATTTTTCTAGCAGTTGCACTATCATCTAAAATTAGTGCCATACCACTAAAGTTTTCAACCTGAATATCTGAATCAATTTCAGGCTGATAAAAGCCTAACTCTTCAACAACGCTCTCTAAATCTAAAATTAAGAGAACTTCATTATTCTCAATCCTAGTAACACCTGTAATCTTACTTTTGTCCAAGACTCCATGCCCAGAGACAAAAGATGCTGGTTCAATATCGTTCCAATTTATTCGTCGAATACGTTTTGCTTCATGTACAACAAAACCTATAAGAACATTATTGAACTCAGCAATAATTACTCTAGGCTGTATATTTACATTTTCAGGTACCTTAATACCCATCCATTTAGCCAGATCAACTACAGGTATAACGACACCACGAAGATCAAATATCCCTTCTATAAAATCTGGCACACCTGGAAGTTCTGTCAATTTAGGGTATTTAATAATTTCACGCACCTTTGATACGTTAATTCCATAAATACCCTCATACACCTCTCCATTCTCCTCTTTGAGAATACGGAAATCTACCAACTCAAGTTCGTTGGTTCCAACTTTTAATACATCTTTTTTTTCCGTCATAGCGAACCTTTTTTCTCTATAAAATTGATGCCGCTTTCACATAATTTTACAACAATATAACTTTGACAACAAGCAAAAGCGGGTAAGTTACAATATTTTTTTCCATTAAAAGTAAGTTTTGCATTCTGATGAAAATGCCCC
Organism: uncultured Campylobacterales bacterium; assembly: GCA_964524095.1. GTDB lineage: Bacteria > Campylobacterota > Campylobacteria > Campylobacterales > Hydrogenimonadaceae > Hydrogenimonas. The sequence goes on from CAZGCF010000025.1 coordinate 4,257, forward strand.
TCTATCCAATAGTCAAATTTAAACCTCTTTTCTAATACTTCTAAACGTTGAGAAATTTTTTCTTCAAATCTCTCTATTGGTAAACATAACTTTTTTTGAATATTGTAATCTTCAAGCCATCCTATTATACTACCATTTCTTAAAGAATCAATACTATTTAAAAGTAGATCCAACCATCTATTTCTAATCAATGCAGTATATATCTCATAGCCAACTCCTTGCATAATATCCCCATGATGGAGTGCTACAATTTTGCCATTTGCACTCATAAAGAGAGGCTGTTTTGCTCTTGGAACTATCTTTATAGCATCACCAAATATTGGTTTTAGACCAAAATCATGATTTCCTTCAAGATAGATCACCTCAACTTTTTGGGCGATAGATTTTAAAAGATTGACCATTTGCATATTTGGATTAATGGAGTTTGGAGCATATCCAAAGAGAAGATCAAATATATCACCCATTAGTATGAGTTGTGGAGGTAGTTCTTTATCTTTAGAGCTTAAAAAATTGTACAATGCAGTATTGTAGTGTGCATAGTGTGCATCAGCAATAAGCCAAGCTCCATCTTTTAGGATTGAGGTTTGAGGATTGAGGTTTGAGGTTTTTTTATGGGACATAGGCAATTTTAGGAATTCCTAACGCTTCATCAAAACCGCAAATAATATTTGCATTTACAACAGCTTGAGAACTTGCACCTCTTAAAAGATTATCGATAGCTGAACTTATAAATAGCCCCTTTTTGTTTGCAGTAGCATAAATATCACAAAAGTTTGTACCGGCTACCGACTTTATATCTACCGGATTACTTCTAATTCGTATAAAAGGTTCATCTTTATAGTGATTTTTAAGCACTTCTATAGGATCAATCTCATTCTCAATCTGCATATATATGCTACAAAGCATTCCTCTAGTTACCGGAATTAGATGAGGCACAAAGTTTACCTCTGTTTCGACACCAAAAAGATCATCAATCTTTTCAGCAATCTCTGGTGCGTGACGATGCTTTATGGGATTGTAGGCAAAGATATTCTCATTGATTGTTACATAGTGGGTTGTTGTTGAAAGCTTCTTCCCTGCCCCACTTACACCACTTTTTGCATCTATAAAGATTGGTGTATCTTTTTTCATATATGGCACAAAAGGTAAAAGAGCAAGTAAAGCAGATGTTGGGTAACAGCCCGGATTGGCTATAAGCCTACTCTCCTTGATCTTACTTCTGTAAAACTCAGGAAGACCATAAACTGCTTCAGAAAGATGTTTTACATCTGTATGAGGACAGTAGTGTTTTTCATACCTATCAAGCTCTAAACGGTAGTCTGCCGATAGATCAACTACCTTTACACCAAGTTCAAGCAGTTGCGAGGCAAACCCCATAGATGTCTTGTGAGGTAGAGCCAAAAAGGCTATCTGAGCAACTTTTGCCACTTCACTAGCATCTGCCTTCTCTACCGGCATTGTTACAACGCCTTCAAGTGAAGGGTGCAACTGCTCTAAGCTAACTTCACCTTCACTTGTAGCAACATAAACCAATTCAAATTCAGGGTGCTGAGTGAGAATTTTAACTAACTCCAATCCAGTATATCCACTAGCACCAATAATAGCAGCAGTAATCATCCTCTAATCTCCAAAACAGATCTCTTTGTAACATACCTCATCGATCTCATAATCCTTTTCACCACCAGGCAAGTTTACACGCACCTCATCTCCAGGCTCTTTTCCAATCAACTGTCTTGCAAGCGGTGAGTGGTAAGAGATAAGCCCTTTATCTGGATTTGCTTCACTAGCTCCAACAATTGTATATGTTATTTCATCATCTGTATCTATATCTATAAGTGTAACTGTTGATCCAAAACTAACACGCTTATGCTCAAATGTTGAAGGATCAACTACCTGTGCACGCCCTAAAATATCTTCAAGCTCTGCAATACGTGCCTCCATAAGCCCCTGCTTCTCTTTTGCGGCATGATATTCTGCATTCTCTTTTAAGTCGCCAAGCTCTCTTGCCTTCTGAATCTCTTTTGCTACTGCAGGGCGTGCCTCACTCTTTAAATATTCCAACTCTTCACTAAGTTTTTTATAACCAAACTCTGTCATAGGTTCTTTTTGCATAAACTCTTCTCCAATCTTTTTCTTTATATTATATCAGATAAAATCATTCTAGCTACACGTTGAGCACTGCCTGTTATAAGAATACTACTAAGTTCTTCACTCTTTTTATCAAAATGGTCTCTATCCATAGTTTCATAAAATTTAAGAAGATTCTCGCTATTTACATCCTCTTGAAAAAGTTCTGGATGAATTGGCGTCTTTTTTTCAAAATCCATAATAATATTTGCAAGCCCAACATGTGGGAGCTTGACAAAAAATCGTCCTATTTTATAATCTATAGGACGAGCTTTATAGACCAGAACAAATGGAGTTCCTATAAGAGCAGTCTCTAGCGTTGCCGTTCCACTGCAAACAAAAGCAAAATGGCTTTGTGCAACTGCTTTGTGAGTATCTTGCACTACCTCAAAAGAGCTGATGTCACCATACCACTCTTCAACTCTATCTTTATCTATAAACTCAGGAATAACCAACAGTTTTCGTCTATTGCCAAGCTCTTTAGCTGTCTCTTGAAACACAGGCATCAACCGTGTAATCTCACTCTTTCTACTACCTGGTAAGAAAGCTATGGTTTCCACATCTTTACTTACATCTCTTTTAATATCGATCTCATCAAGAAGTGGATTACCTACATACTCTGCATTTTTAAAAAAGTCTCTTTCAAATGGAAAAATTGAAGCCAGTCTATTGCAATAACGATCTACCAACTGAGCACGACGCTTTTTCCAAGCCCACACCTTTGGCAAAATGTAGTAGATAATCTCTTTATCTGGATACCTCTTTTTAATAGCTTTTGCAAGAGGAATATTAAAAGCTGGAGCATCTATAAGCAGGACTTTATCGCAATTTTTGCTTAAACTCACCATCTCGGCAATCGCCTCTTTACCTTTAAAGTATTTGGCTAACACATCAACAATACCCATAACAGAAAACTCATCCATTCCGTAAAGAGGCTCTCCTAGACTACGATCAAATATACCTGCTATATTTACATTCTCAAGCTCTTTAAGCAAAAACTTCAAATGCAAATTTGCAGAAGGCTCCAATGCACTGACCAACAGATTCATTCTATCTTCATCCTTTCATACTCCATTGAACTTATATCAAACCTACCCAACATATCTTCCCTTTCAACTACATAGAGCCAACAATCTACCTTGCAAATACCGGTAGGATGGTTTAACCCATCTATGAGAGTTATTACACGACCATTTAGAGGATCATAAACTTTTATCTCTCCATCAAAGGTATCGCATATAAAGATTCTTTGATTACCGCAACCTCCAATACCTGCACAAAGAGCCTCTGGATGCTGAAAGCTACACAAAGTTTCAACTCGACCATACTCAATAGCTCTCAATGCCCCATCTTTTGCATCTATAACATAGAGCGTATCGTTTAACCAATCTAAATCTATTGGTTGAGCAAAAAGAGTATCGGTTAAAAGAGTAAGATTTCTTCCATCATAACCAATCTGCCATATTTGATGAGTTCCAGCCACTGCGATCTGCAATCCATGCTCACTACCTGTCAATCCACTAGGTGAGCTTAAATTGTCTGCCAAAACTCTTCTGTTTCCACTTTGAAGATCAATTTGAACGACACTTCCTGCCAACTTGTCTGCTATATAGAGATGATGCTCTCTAGCATAAATCCCCTGCGGTTCTCTAAAACCTTCAAAAGTTTTAACAATCTTACCGGTATTGGTACAGATATGCACACACCCTCTACCTATATCGCTTAAAAAAATATTCTCTTTTGTAACAAACAGCTTTGAAAACATAACTTTATAGTACTCCACTTTACTCTTTTTGCTATTCATTATGAGCCAATTATAATATAATTTGCAAAAAATTTTGGAGTTAGATCTTGAAACGCATACTTATTACTAACGATGATGGCTTTGAATCGCTGGGGTTAAAAGCTTTAGTTGAAGCACTTCGCCCACTGGGTCACATTACAGTTGTTGCACCAACAGTAGAAAAATCTGCCTGCGGTCACAGTCTAACCCTTACACGCCCACTTAGATTTGTGCAGATAGATGATGACTTTTTCAAACTGGATGATGGAACTCCAACAGATTGTGTTTACCTTAGCAAATATGCACTTTTTGGTGAAGAGTGTCAACCTGATCTAGTTGTCAGTGGAATTAACAAAGGTGCCAATATGGGTGAAGACATCACCTATAGCGGTACTGCAAGTGCCGCAATGGAAGCAGTTTTACAAGGTATTCCGGGAGTTGCTATAAGTCAAGTTTGCAGAAACCGTTGTCAAAACATTGATGAGCTTGGTTTTGAACTGGCAAAAAAAACAGCATACGACATATGTAAAAAGATTTTAGAAGATGGTTTTCCATTGGGTGACAGGCGTTTTTTAAATATTAATGTACCTCCAATCCAACCAAAAGATTGCAAAGGTTATAAAATTACCAAAGCAGGCTACAGACTATACGGAAATGATGCTCAGCTACACCGCAACCCACGAGGCGAAGAGTACTACTGGTTGGGACTTCATCCACTCCAATGGATTCCAGATGAAAATAGAGTGTGCGACTTTGAAGCAGTTAAAGATAACTATGTCTCAATCACACCAGTAAAACTTGATATGACAAGTTATGAAGATATTGACAAATTAAAAGAGTGGAAGATCGAAGATGAGATTTGAACGTTGCCGAATGTTAATGGGAGATGACTTTGAAAAACTTCGTAAAGCAAAGATACTACTACTTGGCGTAGGCGGAGTTGGTGGATTCTGTTTAGACTGTTTAGTAAGAAGTGGTGTTGAAGATATAACTATAGTCGATTTCGATAGATTCGATATTACTAACCAAAACAGACAAATTGGCAGTGAAAAAGTTGGAGCTGTAAAAGTAGATAGGCTTGCAGAACTCTACCCAACAGTCACCCCAATAGAGGCTAAAGTAGATTATGAGTGGATAGACAACTTTGACTTCACCCCCTTTGATTTAGTGCTAGATGCCATAGACGACATCCATGCAAAAATTGCACTGGCTCACAAAGTATCGCCAAAACTCATAAGTGCCACAGGTGGAGCAAGAAAACTTGACCCAACAAAAATAGAAGTTACATCCATCTGGAAAACCCACGGCGACCCATTCGCAAGAAAGATACGCTATGAGCTTAAAAAGAGCGGATTTAAAGGCGATTTTTTAGCACTCTTTAGCCCCGAAAAGCCAAAGTGTCAAACAAAAGGGAGCTTTGTTGGAGTAACAGGAAGTTTTGGGCTTGCTATGTGTTCAGCGGCTGTGAAAAGGATAATGGACAATAAAACATATAGTACATTTCATTAAACAGTAGTTTAATCGAAAAGTTAAGCCACCTTAGGCGACTTCAACCTCTATTATAATCTTGTCTATATCTTCAGGAATTTCTG